>NZ_JALFGV010000155.1:0-62141 GCF_022777125.1 Lawsonibacter sp. | reverse complement strand
CACTACCGTATTGACCCGGAAAAACACCACGCAGCCCACCAAAAGAGCGGCGAAGATGAGCAGGGCGGACAGCAGCTTATAGAGGAAGCCGAAGCGTCCCCTGTTCCGCCGCCGTCCATGCCTGTTCCGTCTCGCCGCCATGCTCCCGGTCTCCTGTTCTGTTTCTCTTTTGTGTGTCAGTATATCATAGGAAGGTCAAGAAATCGTTAAGGATTCCTTACAAATCGGTCAAGTCCTGCGGACCGAGGCGCCCAGCAGGCGCAGGTCGCCGGGCAGGTCCTGATAGCCCCGTTCCACGTGGTGGATCCCGGTGACGATGCTCTCTCCCTCCGCGCCCAGCGCCGCCACGACCAGGGCGGCGCCGCCCCGCAGATCGGTGGAGCGTACTTGCGCGGCGTGGAGGCGGGGTACGCCGTAGACCACCGCCACCCGTCCCTCCACCTGGATCTCCGCCCCCATGCGGCAGAGCTCATCCACGTGGCGGTAGCGGCTTTCGAAAATATTCTCCACAAACACGCTGCAGCCCGTGCCCTTGCACAAAGCCGCCATCAGAGGCGCCTGCGCGTCGGTGGGAAAGCCGGGATAGGGGGCCGTGCGCACCGGCCGCACCCCCCGCAGGGGGGCCTGACACCGCAGCAGGATACGCTCCGGCGTGCTGGTCAGGGTACAGCCCGCCTCGGCCAGCACGGCGGTCACGGTAGACAGGTGCCGCCAGTCCACCCCCGTCACCTCCACCGTGCCCCCGGCGGAGGCAGCCGCGGCCAAGTAGGTGGCGGCCACGATCCGGTCGCCCATGACGGCGTATGCGCCGCCGTGCAGGCGCTTTCCGCCCCGTATGGTGATGACCGAGCTGCCCGCGCCGTGCACGTCGGCGCCCATGGCGCAGAGAAACTGCTGCAGGTCCACGATCTCAGGCTCCCGGGCGGCGTTGGTGATGGTGGTATCCCCTTCGGCCGCCACCGCCGCCAGCATGGCGTTTTCCGTGGCCCCCACGCTGGGCAGGGAGAAGACGATATCCGCCCCCCGCAGTCCCCCGGTACAGTGGAGGCCGCCGCCCGCCTCGGCGATCACGGCCCCCAGGGACCGCATGGCCGCCAGATGCAGATCGATGGGCCGCGGCCCCAGCTCGCACCCGCCGGGGGCGCACAGATCGGCCTGGCCCATACGGCCCAGAACGGCTCCCAGGAAGATCACGGAGGAGCGCATTTCCCGCATCAGGTCGTCAGGCACGTCCCAGCCCGTAGGGGCCGAGGCGTCTACGATCACCGCATCCCCCTCCCGCCGGACCGCGCAGCCCAGATGGCGCAGGATGTCCAGGGATGCGGTCACGTCCGACAGGTCCGGGCAGTTTCGCACCACGCACTCCCCCGGCACCAGCAGGCAGGCCGCCAGGATAGGAAGCACGCTGTTTTTTGCCCCATGTATCCTCACGGAGCCGTCCAGGGGGCGTCCGCCCTCCACCAGATAAGCACTCATAGGTTCCATCCTCCGCACAGTTTGGGTTTTCATCAAGCCATACTATGCGCAGGACAGAAGTGGGGTTCATTCCCCCGTTTTCTCCATCAGTGCGCGTAAGGTCTCATAGATCCGCTCCGCCGCGTCGGGTACGGCCATATCCCGCAGGGACCGGCTCATCCTCTCCCGGCGCCCGGGGTCGTCCAGAAGGGTGCGGATCTGCCCGTAGAGCGCCGCGCCGGAGCAGGCGCTCTCCGGCAGGAGCACCGCGCCGCCGGCGCGCTCCAGCACCCTGGCGTTTTTCGTCTGGTGGTCGGCCACCACGTTGGGGGAGGGCACCAGCACCGCCGGTCGGGCAATGGCCGTGATCTCCGCGATGGTGGAGGCGCCCGCCCGGCAGAGCACCAGGTCGGCCGCCGCCATGACCAGCGGCATATCATAGATGTACTCCCGCACATCGATCTGCGGATATCGCTTCCGGTCGATCCCCCGGGTCTTCAGATCCGCCAGCAGGTCCGAATAATTGCGGCCCGCGCCGTGGATGTGGTGGAAGGGCGCGCCGCCGGCGCATTCCCGGGCGATGCACTCCGCCATCTGGCGGTTCATCACCTCCGCGCCCAGACTGCCCCACACCGAGAGCACCAGGGGAGCTTGGTCGGTCAAGCCCAGCTGCTGCCGGGCCTGCTTCCGTGTATAGCGGAAAAAGTCTTCCCGCACCGGCGTGCCGGTGACCGTTACCTTGTCCGGGTCGTCATAGTGGCTCCGGCTCTCCTCAAAGCCCACCATCACTTGATCCACTACCTTGGACAGGGCTTTGGTGGTCAGGCCGGGGACGGCGTTGGACTCGTGAACGGCGGTGGGGATGCCCCGCTTCGCCGCGGCCTTTACTACCGGGAAGGAGGCATAGCCGCCGGTGCCCACCACCAGGTCGGGCTGAAAGCGGTCCAGGATGGCGTCGGCCTGGCGCTTGGAGCGGTTCATGTTCAGCAGGGTCTTCCCATTGTGGACGATGGCGGCCGGATGAAGGGAGCGGCGGAAATTGGTGATGGTCACCGTCTCGATCTCATAGCCCTCCTTGGGTACCAGGCGCGTCTCCATGCCCCCGTCCGCGCCCACGAAAAGCACCCTGCAGCCGGGGTTGCGGGCCTGGAACATCTGCGCCAGCGCCACCGCGGGATTCACGTGTCCGGCCGTCCCGCCGCAGGTAAAGAGGATCTTCATACCATTCCCTCCAACGGTCATATGTCCCAGATCCCTAGCCCTGTTTGGGGGCCGGAATCTGGCGTGAAACGCTTAAGACGATGCCCATCTCCAGCAGTTGGATCATCAGCGCCGTACCCCCGTAGCTGAAAAAGGGCAGGGAGATGCCGGTCACGGGGATCAGATTGGTGACCACGGCAATGTTCAGGAAGACCTGTACCGCCGTCAGGGTCGTGATGCCCACCACCAGCAGGGCGCCGAACCGGTCCCGGGCGTGGACGGCGATCCAGAACCCCCGAAGGATGAGCAGCGCGAACAGGAAGAGCACAATGCAGGCCCCCACGAGCCCCAGTTCCTCGCAGACGATGGCAAAGATGTAGTCGTTTTCCGGCTCGGGGATGTAGAGGAATTTCTGGCGGCTCTTGCCCAGGCCCAGGCCCAGCAGCCCGCCGGAACCGATGGCGTAGAGGGATTGGATGGTCTGATATCCCTTGCCCAGCGGGTCGCTCCAGGGGTCCTGCCACAGCTCGATGCGGCTTGCCATGTAGCTGGTGTTGGTAATGATGAACCACAGCCCCACCACCGCCAGGCCGCCCCCGGCGATGAACCAGTAGAGCTTGACGCCCGCGGCAAAGAGCACCGCCGCGCCGCCGGCCAGGATGAGGATGGTGCCCGACATATGGGGCTCCGCCAGCATGAGGGCCGCCACCACCACCAAAATCAGGATGTAGGGCACCAGCTCCAGCAGGCCGATCTTGTCCAGGAGGGCAAACACGCCGCTGAGGGGATGCCGGGGGGAGAGCCGCCGCTCCTTTTCCGTATTCCGTTTGGACAGGCGGGCGGCAAAGTACATGATGACGCCCAGCTTTGCGATCTCCGAAGGCTGGAAGCTGCCCGCCACCGGGATGCGGATCCAACGCTGCGCGCCCACGGTGCTTCGCCCGTAGCCGAAGGGCAAAACCAGCACCAGCAGGACCACGGAGATGACCAGAAGAAAGACGGACATCCAGCGGAAGGTCTGGTAATTGATCTTGGAGGTCACATACAGGACCGCCAGCCCCGCCACGGCAAACAGCCCCTGGCGCACGAAATAATAGGTGGGGTTATTTTGGGCTACGCTGGAATCGTAATAGGCGGTGGCGTAGGAGGCGGAAAAGACCATGATGACGCCGATGCCGGTCAGCAGGACCACCAGCATCAGGAACGGCAGGTCCATGGGTCCCCGGGCCAGCTGCTCCTCCATCGTCAGGTCTCGTTTCAGCTTTGGCATTGCTCCACCTCCTTCCGCCTCAAGGCGGTCCTTCCGATACGGCGCGTTTTCAGCGGTTCATGACGCCCCAGAAGGACAGCACGCAGGTCACGGCGGTGATCCCTGTGAAGACGCAGAACAGCTTTACCTCGCTCCATCCGCCCATCTCCAGGTGATGGTGCAGCGGAGCCATGCGGAAGATCCGCTTGCCGTGGGAGAGCTTGAAATATCCCACCTGCAGGATATCGGACAGGGTCTCCGCAATGTAGATGACGCCCACCGTGATCAGGATCAGGGGGATATCCAGGGCGAACGCCAGCCCGCACACCGCTCCCCCCAGAAACAGAGAGCCGGTGTCCCCCATAAAGACCTTGGCCGGATAAAAATTATAGATCAGGAAGGCGCACAGCCCTCCAAACAGGGCGGCGGCAAAGACGCCCAGTTCATACCGGGCCCAGAAGCAAGCCGCCGCCGTGAAGAACAGCGCCACAGGCATGGTCACCCCGGCGGCCAAACCGTCGATGCCGTCGGTGATATTCACCGCGTTTACCGTCCCCACCATCACAAACGCCGCAAACACCATGTACAGCGGCCAGGGGATCAAAAAGGTCACGTGGAAAAAGGGGACGTAGAGCGCATTGGACAGGTAGCCGTGGTTGCGCATGAGCACGGTAAACAATATGGCCGCCGCCAGCTGGAGCAGGAACTTCTGGGGGGCGGTCAGGCCGGTGTTCTCATGCTTTTTCACCTTAAAGTAGTCGTCGATATAGCCGATGACGCCGAACACCAGGGCGAACAGGAACACAAAGGCCCCGCCGAAGCGGCCTTGGGCAAAATCCTTCCACCCCAGCAGAAAGACCGCCGCGGCGACGCCGATGATGAACATCAGCCCTCCCATGGTGGGGGTCCCCTGTTTGGACCTGTGCCAGGTGGGCCCGATGTCCTTGATGGACTGGCCCGCCTTCATCCTCCGCAGCGCCGGGATCAGCGCTTTCCCCGTCAGGGCGGCCACCACAAAGGCCACCACAAAGCTGATGACGATCCTCAACATATCTTTTGCACCCTCCAAAGTACCGTTCGGACTCTTTTTTCACAATGGAGCATTGTACCACAACACGCAAGCCGTTTCCACTCGAAATAGTAACAAAAATGCGGCGTTATCCCCGATAGAACGAGGCAACTTCCTCCCGCTCGTCCAGATGCCGCTGCACGCCGTCGATCTCCTGATAGGTCTCGTGCCCCTTTCCGGCCAGCACCACCGTATCCCCCGGCCGGGCCAGACGCAGCGCGTAGCGAATGGCGGCCCGGCGGTCCGGCTCTACGGCGTAGGGCGCGCCGCCCTCCTGCATGCCCTCCAGGATGTCGTCGATGATCGCCTCCGGCTCCTCGGTCCGGGGATTGTCGGAGGTGACCACCACGAAATCGGAGAGCGCGGCGGCGATCGCCCCCATCATGGGCCGTTTGGTGCGGTCCCGGTCGCCGCCGCAGCCGAACAGGCAGATGACCCGCTCCCGGGTAAAATCACGGACCGTGGTCAGGATATTTTCCAGTGCGTCCGGTGTGTGAGCGTAGTCAATGATGACGGTAAACTCAGCGGGAACCGGCACCACTTCGATGCGCCCCTTGACCCCATCCGCCCGCTCCAGGGCGGCGGCGACGCCCGCCAGCGGCAGACCCAGGGCCAGGCCGCAGGCAATGACGCCCAGGGCGTTATAAATGGTAAAGCCGCCGGGTATGGGCAGGCGGATACGCTGGATGCTCCCCACCGCCACCGCCTCGAATTCCACCCGGTCGGGAAAGAGCCTCAGATTCTTGGCGGTCAGATCGGCGTCATCCTTGTTCTCGGAGTAGGTCAGCTTGGGACAGGCCACCGTGGAGGCGAAATAGCGTCCGGCCTCGTCGTCCAGATTCAGCACCGCTGTGTCCGTCTGGCGGAAGAGCCGCCCCTTGGCGTCCCGGTAGGCCTCCATCGTGCCGTGAAAGTCCAGATGATCCCGGGTCAGATTGGTAAAGATGCCGGCTGCAAACCGGATCCCGTCCACCCGGTGGAGCACCATGGCATGGGAGGACGCCTCCATGACCACGTGGGTGCATCCGGCGTCCGCCATCTCCCGCAGCAGCTTCTGCACCTCCCAGGATTCCGGGGTGGTGCGGTGGGCAGGCAGGACCGCCCCGCCGATCATGTTCTGGTTGGTGCCGATGAGCCCCACCTTGGCCCCCAGCACGCCCTCCAGCATCGCCTTGAGCAGATAGGTGGTGGTCGTCTTGCCGTTGGTCCCGGTGACGGCCAGCGCCGTCAGGCGATCGGCCGGGCGGCCGAACCAGTTGGCGGAGACCGCCGCCAACGCCGCCCGCGCATCCGGGACCACGATCCATGGTCCCGCTTCTTCCGGCGCATGCTCGCAGAGCACCGCGGAGGCCCCCAGCGCCAGCGCCTGGGAAATAAATCTGTGTCCGTCGGTCTTGTAGCCCGGCAGCGCCGCAAACAGACAGCCGGGCATCAGTTCTCTGGTGTCGTAGCAAATTCCTGAAATTTCCACTTCCCGGACGGTCTTTTCCGTATATTCCACACCGTCCAATAGCTTTTCAAGCTGCATACGCTCACCTCTCGTTGTCGCAAAGTAGACCATTTCCCCCCGTCCGCCCATCCCCTCGGAGCGCGGAGAGGGCATCGCGCCCCTCGGGCGCGTATCCGGTGGGACCCGGTCCCCCCGGGAAGGCGCGTACCCTGCCGCGCAGCGGCAGAGATTTTCCGCAGAAAGTCGACGCGCCTTAGAATCCCCACCCGGCGCCGCCGCCGGAATTGTCGATAAACTGTACCTCCACGGCGGTACCCCGATCTACCAGGGTGCCCGCCTCGATGGACTGGCTGAGGGCCACGGTGCTGGAGCCGTAGTCCGTGGCGCCGGTGGCCTTCATATAGAGCCCCGCATTCTCCAGCGCCTGCCGGGCGGCCTCCGCGGTCTTGCCCGTCACATTGGGCACCTCCACGGGATCGGTGGGGACGCTCTCGCCCAGATAGACCACCACCTGGCTGCCGCCGGGGATGGACGCGCCGGAGGCCGGGATCTGTCCGGTGACGGTATCCCCGCCGCCCACGGTGCGTACGGTCAGGTTGGCGTTTTTCA
The DNA here is from genome assembly GCF_022777125.1 of Lawsonibacter sp. Lineage (NCBI taxonomy): Bacteria > Bacillati > Bacillota > Clostridia > Eubacteriales > Oscillospiraceae > Lawsonibacter > Lawsonibacter sp. Next base: position 55,109 of record NZ_JALFGV010000155.1, on the reverse strand, counting down.
GACGGCTGGTGGCGTCGGCCAGGTTCAGGCCGGTCAGATTGGGCACCAGCGTGTCCGCCTGAGCGGAATACGTCTTCTCCACGCCCAGATAATCCAGAATATCCTCCAGCAGCTCTCCCGCCATAATGGCCGCCATGTTGCCGCCGCTGATGTACCAGCCGCCGGCGGTATAGTTGCTGCCGGCGGAGACCGGTTTGGGGTTGTCGTAGGCCAAAAGGATAATGACCTGCGGGTCGTCGGCCGGGGCGAAGCCCAGGAAGGAGACGATGGTGTGGTCGTCCTCGCCGGTCTCGGAGGAGCCGGTCTTGCCGCCGATGCGGTAGCCCTCTACCCGGGCGTTCTTGCCGGTGCCGCCGTCCACCACCTTTTCCAGGATGGTGCGGCAGCGCTCGCTGGTCTGCGCGCTGACCACCTGCCGGACCTCCGTGGGGTCGGTATGGCTGATGATGTTCCCATCCGAGTCGGTCACGTCCGAAACCACATAGGGCTGCATCAGGTGCCCGCCGTTGACCACGGCGGAGGCGGCGGTGATCAGCTGGATGGGGGTGACCTTAAAGCGCTGGCCAAACGAGGCGGTGGCCAGAGAGGTCTCGCCGTAGACGCCGGTAAAAAAGTCCCGGTCCCATACCAGGCCGCCCTTGGAGTTGTCGGCCTCGCCCTGCATGTCGATGCCGGTCTTGCCGATCATGCCGAAGTTCTCCAGATAGTCGTAGAACTTCTCCGCGCCCAGCCGCTGGCCGATGGCGATGAAGGCGGGGTTGCAGGAGTTGCCCACCGCGGTGGCCAGGTCCTGGTCCCCGTGCCCCTCCCGCTTGGAGCAGCGGATTTTACGGTCCGCGACCGTCGCCACGCCGGAACAGTAGAAATGGTCGCTCTCGGTGACCACCCCCTCCTCCAGCGCGGCGGCCAGCACCATGGCTTTGAATGTGGAGCCCGGCTCATAGGTGTCCACGATGGCCTTGTTGCGCCACTGCTGGTTCTGCACCTGCCCCAGGGCCTCCAGATAGGCCTGGTCGCTGGAGCCGGGATCGTTTTCCACCTTCTCCAGATACTCCGCCAACACCGGATCGGTCACCGTCCAGGGGCTGTTCAGATCATAGGTTGGGGAGTTGGCCCAGGCCAGAATGGCGCCGGTGTTGGGATCCATGGCGATGGCGAAGCCGCCGTCCCGCACTTCAAAGGTCTCCACGCCCTTGGCCAGGATGCGTTCGCAGTAGGACTGGATGGTGGCGTCGATGGTCAGCTTCAGGTCGTTGCCGTTGGTGGCATCGTAGTATTCCTCAAAACGGTAGAGCATCTCGGTGCCCTTCCCGTTTTTGGCGGTGACCACCCGGCCGGTCTGCCCGGCCAGCTGCTCCTCATAGACGGCCTCCATGCCGTAAGCGCCTTTGCCGTCGCTGTTGTAGTTGACCCAGCCGATGACCTGGGCCGCCAGGGAACCTTTGGGATAGTACCGCTTCGTGGTAGGCATAACGAAAATGCCGCCGGACAGGTGATTTTGGGTGATGAACTCCCGTACCGCGTCGCTCTCCTCCTCCTCCACACGCCATTTGACGATCTCATAAGCGGAATTGACTTTTTCCAGCCGCTTGATGATATCCGCCACGTCCAGATCCAGGATCTCCGACAGGCCCTCCGCGATGAATTGATTGGTCGGCTCCGGGTAGTCCGGAGCCTCCTTCCCTTTTTCCCGGGCCGTCTCCACCGCCTCCTGATAGGCGTCCTGCAGCTTGACGATATCCCGCGGAGAGAGCTGGATATTATACACCGTATAGCTCATGGCAAGCGGCGTGCCCTTGCTGTCATAGATGGTGCCCCGGCTGGCGGAGACGGTGGAATCCCGGGTCTGCTGGTCGATGGCAAGCTGCTCATACTTCTCGTGCTCCACGATCTGGATCTGATAAAGCTTGACGAACAACGGAACAAAAGCGCATACGCCGCAGACCAGCATCAGAAACAGGGTGCGCAGCAGGATCGTCCGGTTGGCCCGCCGGTCAGGCTGCTGAGGTACCATTCTGCTTTTTCTTCTTCTGGGCGCCATCGTGCCTGCCTCCTGTCTTGGTCGGACGTCTTTGGATACCGCAGGAGGGCGTAAGAAAATTCCTTTTCTTACGCCCTCTTCTCTGGAAGGCCGCCGCCGGCAGCCCGTTCTGTATTGTATGGGGGTCTGCAAATCAGTATATGGCTGGTTTTACTGGAAATATTCCACGATCTCTCCGCAGATGGATTTTACGCTCTCAAACGCGCCCCGCAGGCCGGAGAGCGGCTCCTCCCGGTCATAGAAGGTCACGGCGTCCGGCTCGGACAGATCCACGTAGATGACCTGGCCATTCTGAGGCTTGACCATACTGCCGTCCGCGGTGAGCGACTGCTCGATCTCAGACAGGTCGTAAGACAGCTCATACTGGGCCCGCAGCTTGGCCTCCTCCGACTGGAGGGCGCTCATTTCACTGCGCAGGGAGACGACCTGCTCGGCGATGGTGTTGAGCTGTACGTAGCTCATCAGCAGCAGCACCGCGAACACGCCGACCGCCAGAAAGCCCGCCACCGCAAACAGGGAGACGCTGCCGGCCTGCCGCACCTGCACCCGGGGCCGGGCCACGGCCCGCTCCCGGGGCCGCACCAGCGGGCGGGGCTGGAGGATCTCGGCGCCCTGCTCCAGCTGACGGGCGGCTGAGCCGTCGTAAGACGCGTAGGAGACGCCCTCATAAGTCCGATATCGGTTGCGCCGTTTGGCCGCAGTTGCCATAGCCAGGTCCACTCCAATCTCTCATCCCAAAAGGGGATCTCACAATTTCTCTGCCACCCGCAGCTTGGCGCTGCGGGCTCTCGGGTTTTCCTCCAGCTCACGTGCTCCGGAGACGATGGGCTTTTTGTGCACCAGCCGGACGCTGGGCTTCTTTCCGCACACGCAGACGGGAAAATCCGGCGGGCAGGTACAGCCTTTTGCAAAAGCCGCCAGCGCGTTTTTAACGATACGGTCCTCCAGCGAGTGGAAGGAGATCACCGCCAGGCGCCCGCCGGAAACAAGCCGCGGCACCGCCGCGCCGACCATCCGGTCCACGGCGGCCAGCTCGTCGTTGACGGCGATCCGGACGGCCTGGAACGTCCGCTTGGCGGGGTGCTGCTTTTCCCGCAGGGCGGCGGGCGGCATAGCGCAGCGGATCACATCCACCAGCTCCAGCGTGGTCTCGATCGTCTTTTGGTCCCTGGCCCGGACGATAGCCGCCGCGATGGCGGGGGCATACCGCTCCTCTCCGTACTGGTAGAGGATGCGCCGCAGCTCCTCCTGGGGCCACTCATTCACTACCGTCCGGGCCGTCAGGGTATCGGTCCGATCCATGCGCATGTCCAGCGGCGCGTCCTGCATGTAGGAAAAGCCCCGGGCCGGGTCGTCCAACTGAGGAGAGGACACCCCCAGGTCAAACAGCATGCCGTTCACGCCGCCGATCCCCAGCGTATCCAGGATCTCATCCAGGCGGTCGAAATTGCTGTGGACCAGGGTCACGCGCTCCATCTGCTCCCCCAGCTTGTCCGCCGCGGCGTCCAAGGCCGCCTGGTCCCGGTCCACACAGATGAGCCGCCCGGTGGTGAGCCGCCGGGCGATCTCACGGGAGTGGCCCGCCCGCCCCAGCGTACCGTCCAGATAGATCCCGTCCGGCCGGATGGCCAGCGCGTCGATGCACTCGTCCAGCAGCACCGGGCGGTGGACAAATTCCTGCTCGTTCATATCAGAATCCAAGCGCCTCCATACAGGCCGACATCTTTTCCGGCGTCATCTCTTCCTCCTCCTGGGCCTGCCAGGCATCCGCGCTCCAGATTTCCGCCCGGTCATGGACGCCGATGATCACGGCGTCCTTTTCCAGACCGGCATACCTGCGCAGCTTCTGTGGGATGACGATACGCCCCTGGTTGTCCAGCTCGCACCGGGCGGCGTTGGCAAAGAGGGGGCGCATGGCCTTGGATTGGCTCATGGGCAGTGAGGCAAACTTTTCCGTAAAGCGGTCCCAGGTCGCCTGGGGATAGATGGCCAGGCACGCGTCCACGCCCATGGCCAGGTAGAACACCGCCCCCAGTTCTTCCCGAAGCCTGGCGGGAATGAACAGACGGCCCTTGGCGTCGATGCTGTGCTCATAGGTGCCGGTCACGCGCTCACTCCCCCACTTTACTTTTCAATTCTGGTTTTTCACTCCACTTTGCCCCACTATCACCTCCAGTATAAAGGCTTGTCCCCGGAATTGCAATAGTTTTTTGCTTCTTTTTTTGCGTCAAAACCCTGCTTTTTTCAATGGAATTTCTTTCTTTTCCGCACCAAAAACATCTGTTCGATTTTGGTTTTGCCGCTCAGCGCTCCTTCTGTTTCCAAATCTGGTATGTATCGTTTTGACTTATACTATATCTTGTAATCCAATTCAAAAAGAAACATCCCTTGCGCTTGTGCGCAAGGGATGTTTCTTTTTGTGACTCTATTCAGTGTTTTTCCGCTTCCGCGTCATAGGGCTGGCGGCTCCCGCCCTGCGCGGCGGCGCCGCTGGCCAGGGCGCGGAACTTGGTGCGGGAGCGCTGCACCTCGCCGTGGGCCTCAGAGAGCGCCTCCTCCACCCGGCGCATCACGTCCTCGCAATACTCGTTGGCTGCACGGCGCAGCTCCCGGCTGCGCTCCTCGGCCGTGCGGATCATCTCATTGCCCTTCTGCTTGGCCTGGGCCATCAGCTCGTCCTGCGCCAGCATCTGCTTGGCCTGGTCCTCCGCCTGCTTGCGGATGAGCTCCGCTTCCCGCTTGGCGGAGGCGATGTACTCCGTCCGGGCGGCAATGAGCTTTTTCGCCTCGGCCAGTTCCATGGGGAACTGGGCCCGGATCTCATCCAGCAGGTCCAGAGCCTTGTCCCGCTCCACGATGCATTTGTCGCTGGAGAGGGGCAGGCTCTTGGCCTCGTCGATCATCTCAAAGAGCATATCCAGCAATTCGTCTACTCCGGTAGCCATCAGCCATCCCTCCTGCTTTTCATTTTTGCGTTTACGTCGTCAATGATCTCCCTGGGCACAAAATCGCTCAGGTCCGCCCCATAGCGGGCCATCTCCTTGACCACGCTGGAGCTTACATAAGTATATTTCGCACTGGAGGGCAGAAACATGGTCTCCAGGCGGGGGTTGAGCTTGCGGTTGATGAGGGCCATCTGGAGCTCGTTTTCATAGTCCGACACGGCCCGCAGGCCCTTCACCAGCGTACAGGCCTTTTTCTGCCGGGCGTACTCGGCCAGCAGCGTAGCCGAGCAGTCCACCTCCACGTTGGGCAGCTTGGCCACCACCCGCCGGATCAGGTCGGCCCGCTCCTCCGGGGTGAACAGGCCGCCGTGCTTATCCGAATTGATGAGCACGCAGACAATGAGCTTGTCAAAGCATACGGCGGCCCGTTTGATGATATTCAGGTGCCCCAGGGTGATGGGGTCAAAGCTGCCTGGATAAATGGCGGTCTTCACACATCCACATCCTCGTGTAGCGCGCCGCGTCTCTTACACGGTGCGGCGGTACAGGGTGATTTTGATCTTGCCGTAGCGGTACTCCCTGCCCTTCTCATAGGGAGCCGTCCCCTCCGGCAGGACGCTTTCCGCTGGACTTTCGCAGACTATTATACCATTTCCGGTGACGATGTCAATCTTGGCGATGGTCTCCAGCGCCTTTTCCAGCAGTCCGGTCCGGTAGGGCGGGTCCAGAAAGACCAGGTCGAAGCGCTCCCGGCAGCCGCTGAGAAAGGCCAGGGAATCCCCCTGGATCACCGTTGCCTGCTCCTCCATCCTGCAATGGGCCAGATTCTCCCGGATCACCGCCACCGCATCCTTCCGCAGGTCCACAAAGGTACAGCGCTCCGCGCCCCGGGACAGCGCCTCGATGCCCAGCTGTCCGGTGCCGCTGAACAGATCCAGCACGGTCCGTCCCTCGATGTCGAACTGGATGATATTGAACATGGATTCCTTTACCTTATCGGTGGTCGGCCGGGTCTCCAGACCGGGCAGCTCTTTCAGCTTCCGGCCTCTGGCCGTGCCGGTAATGACGCGCATGGCGATCTTCCTTTCGATTTTGGTGTCTGCCGGCGCAGCCCCTTCCCGTTTCCCTGGGCCTAATGGGGCAGTTCGCCCGTCCCATCCCAGAAAAAGCGGATGGAAACGGCTTCCGGCACGTTCCGGTAATCCCACTGGTGGTTGGTACGGCGCATGTGGTCGCTGGTCACGTTGAAATAGCGGTGGTTCATCCGGGTCATCCAGCTCGGATCCACCCCGGTGTAGTCCCCCGACGGATCGTCCCAGGTGGGGTCCACACAATACCATTCCCCTTCCAGGCGCACCATATTCCAGGCATGGTCCCCGGTGGAATCGGAGGACGCGCCCACCACGGTGATGCACTCTACCTCCGCCAGGTCCATCAGCAGCTGAAAGGTGGTGGCGTAGCCCAGACAGATGCCGTATCCCCCCGTCAGCATACCGTAGGGATTGGTGTTATCCGCCCGCCCCTGAGGGGTCCGGGCATCGTAGACGGTCTGGTCATATTCCCCCCACGCCACCAGATAATCGTGGAGGGCCAGCTCCCGCTCAAACGCGGTCATGCCGTCGGTGATGCATGATGCGAAGATCTCCCGGCAGCGCTCCAGGACCGCCGCGTCCTTTTCGCTCAGGCCGCTCGCGTCCCCGCCGGTCCAGGCCGCTTGGATGGCCGCGGTGTCGTAAAGGCTCATATCGTGCTCATTGGGCGGGTCAAAGGGGACAAAGCCGCTGATATCCAGGTCCGGGTTGAGGACCGGGACCGGTGTGGCCGTAGGCGCTGCGGTCTGCGCGGGTGACGCCGGGGCGGAGGGCGGGGCGGTACCACCCGCGGCGTGCTGCGGCGCATCCGAAGCTGCCGCGGACGGCGCGGGGGCGTTCTCCGCTTCCCGGGGCGTTTCCGGCTCCGAGGCGCTCTGCGCAGGCTCCTGCGGCACGTCCGCCGGGGCGATCACGGGGACCGCCGCTTCCTCGATGCAGGCGGCAAAGGCGTCCTTGGCCGCCTGCAGATCCTGACAGACCAGCAGGGCCGCATAGCCTCCGCCGGTGACCACCGCGGCGTTTTCCAGCAGGGCGGACTGGGCGGGCGCATAGCCGAAAAAATCTCCCGCCCGCGTCCGGCGGTATGCCTCCAGCGCGGCGCACAGCCCCTCCAGCCCGTCCTCCGCCGCCGGGCAAAGCACCGCGATCTCCCGGGCGTCCACGCCGGAGGCGGCATAGACCGCCGCGTCGCTCCAGCTCCCCTCCTCCAGCCCGTACAGCCCGGTCAGGTAAAACGCCAGGTCCTCCCCGCTCTGCTCCGACAGCCCTCCGGCGTCCGTCTGGCTGTCCAGCACGCTCCGGGCCACCTGGGCGGCGTCCACACCGCTCGCGGGCGCCGCGTCCGTCCCGCCGCCGCAGGCACACAGCAGCGCCAGCAGCGCGATCGTCAATAAGATTTTTGCTCTCATGGCCGCGCCTTTCCGTCTGTCTGAAAATAGTCGTATACCGCCTTCGCGGTATTCTTCGGCACCACGCCCTCCAGCTGTTCGCGGGAGGCCGCCCGGATGTTTTTGACGCTCTTGAAGTGCTTCAGCAGCTGGGCCCGGCGCTTTTCCCCCACGCCGGGGATCTGATCCAGCACGGAGGAGCGTACCCGCCGGGCCTGCTGCTGGCGGTGGAATTCGATGGCGAAGCGGTGCGTCTCCTCCTGGATCTGACCAATGAGGGAAAAGACGGCCTGATTGCCCTGGATGCCGATCTCCCGTCCGTCCGGCGTCACCAGCGCCCGGGTACGGTGCCGGTCGTCCTTCACCATGCCGAAGACCGGGATGGAAAGCCCCAGCGTCTCCAGCACCCGCACCGCCACGCGCGCATGGTTTTCCCCGCCGTCGATCAGCAGCAGGTCGGGCCGGCCGGCAAATTTTTCATCCCCGTCCAAATAGCGCTGGAAGCGCCGCGTCAGCACCTGCTCCATCGCGGCATAGTCGTCGGGTCCGGCCATATCCTTGAGCTTGAACTGCCGGTAGTCCCGCTTAAGGGGCTTGCCGTCGACGTATACCACCATGGAGGCCACGATATCGTCCGCGCCCTGGTTGGAGATGTCGTAGGACTCCATGCGGCGGGGCGCGCCCTCCAGATCCAGCATGCGCCCCAGCAGCTCCAGAAGCTTATTCTGCCGCTCCTCCCGGCTGGTCCAGCGCTCCACCTCTTCCGCGGCGTTTTTGTTGGCCAGGCGGATCAGGTCCATCTTTGCCCCCCGCTGCGGGGTGACCAGGCTCACCCGGCAGCCCGCCTGTTCGGAGAGCATCCGGGTCAGCGGCGCCTCATCCTCCAGCTCGCAGGGCAGCAGGATCTGCCCGGGCAGCCGCCCCCTGGAGCCGTAATACTGCCGTACCAGGGCGGAGACGACGTCCGAGGTGTCCTCCTCCATCGGGGTGTCGATCAGGTCCCAGTCCTTGGCGGCCAGCTCCCCGTCGACGTAGTGGAGCACCACGAAGCAGCTGCGGGTAGCCTCCCCCCGGTGGAATCCCACTACGTCGGTATCCGCCAGGGACGCGGCCACCACCTTCTGCCGCTTGCTCAAAAGTTCGATGGCACGGTAGCGGTCCCGCAGCTCGGCGGCCTTCTCAAAGCGCAGCTCCTCCGCCGCGCGGGCCATCTCCGTCTGGAGCTCCTCGCCCACCTCCTGAAATTTCCCCTCCAGCAGGCGCACGGCCTGATCCATCGCCTCCCGGTAACGTCCCTGGTCCACGCCGGGGCAGCAGTAACCGTCGCACTGGCCCATATGGTAGTTCAGGCAGGGGCGCTCCCTGCCGATGTCCCGCGGGAACTTCTTATGGCAGGAGGGCAGCCGCAGGGCCAGCCGCAGCGCGTCGATGATGCCCTGGGTGGCGCCCCGGCTGCCATACGGCCCAAAATAGCGCGCCCCGTCCTCCGCCGGGCGGTTGGCCAGCGAGAATTTGGGGTAATCCTCTTTCACCGTCAGGCGGATATACGGATAGCCCTTGTCGTCCTTCAGCAGGATGTTGTAGCGGGGCTGGTGGCGCTTGATCAGGGAATTTTCCAGTATCAGCGCCTCAAATTCCGAATCGGCCACGATCACGTCGAAGTGGTCGATCTGGCCGACCATGGCCCGGGTCTTCTCCGTGTGAGAGGCCAGGTTGGCAAAATATTGGCTCACCCGGTTCTTCAGCGCCTTGGCCTTGCCCACATAGATGACCTCGTTCTTGGCGTCCTGCATGATATATACGCCCGGCTTCAGCGGCAGGGCATGGGCTTTTTCTTTCAACTCGTCGAAGGTCATATGATGGCAGGGGCCGATGCCTGCATCGGCCCGGCCCTCCTTTCTGCTGGACTCCGTATGCCCTGCCGCCCCTATGAGGCGGGCAGGGACTCCGGGCTGTTCCCGGGCAGCATGGGGTCGTACATCATGATGGCGTGGTTCTCGATGAGGAAGTCGTCCCCCAGCAGCGTCCCCTCCAGGTCGAAGGTCCGGCGGTATAGGGTATTGTGCCGGGTAAAGCCGCCCCAGTACTCCCCCTGGATATAGTGCTCCTTTTCGTACACCTCATACCGGCGGTCGCAGGGGGCGCCGGCCCGCCACTCCCCCTCCAGGTGGGTTTCAGTGAGGCGGAGGGTGAGCCGCCAGGTGTGCTCGGTGTCGTTGCGCACCATCAGGTCCATGTAGTTATAAAAGCAGGTGGCCCCGCTGCCAAAGGGCTGGGTGCGGCCGGAGTCGGGGAACACGTCGTAGCCGTGCCGCCACCGCTCGGTCACCGTCAGCGGGGTATGGAGGGTCATCCAGTAGAGCAGATTGGTCATCTGGCACAATCCGCCACCGATCCCGGCGGCCACCCGGCCGTTGCGCAGGAGCATCCCCTCCACATAGCCCTTCCGCCGGGTGGGCTTGCCCACCGCCCGCCAGAAGGACAGGGTCTCCCCTGGCGCCAGGGTGAGTCCGTCCAGCCGGGACAGGGCCAGGCGCAGATTGGTCACCTTATTGCGCTGGAGGGCCATCTCCTCCCCCCGCAGCTGCCGCAGCAGCGGGGTGCTGTGCTCCGCCCAGAGACAGGGGCACTCCGCCTCCGGCCGGAGCCTAGCGAAGCGCAGCCCACCGGTATGCCAAAAGGCCCGCCGCCGCAGGCAGAACAGGGTCGCGCCCAGGCGCATGCGCAGATCGCTTCGTCTCTGTGGCTTTGGCGTCACGGATGGTCTCACGGTCCGCACTCCTTCCCCACCTTCAGCAGCGGGACTATCTCAACAAGCCGCAAAACAGATAGACCAGGGCATTGCCAAATCCGTTTGTAATCCCGTGTACGATCATGCTGGTGCCAATGCTTCTGGTCTTCCAGGCAGCGAGGCCAAGGACCAGTGCAGCCAGCGGTACCACAAGAAAGGCGGAGATATTATAGACCCCCACATAGTAGACATGGCCCACCGCGAACAGAAGCGCCTGGAACAGCCAGATCCAATGATCCTTCCAGCCGCACCGCCGCAGTCCTCCCCACAGGAAGCCGCGGAACAGGGGTTCCTCCGCCGCAGCGGCATAGTCCAACTGATAGAGGGCCCCTCATACAGCAGTCTTCCCGCCGAAGGGAACCTGGACAAATCAAGGGGTTTCTGAACCTGAAAGGACAGCAGAAAGCCGGACACGATTGCCAGCGCTCCGCCGATCAGCACCGCCGCTCCTAGGTAGATCGCCGTCTGTGCCGCACCCCGTTTGGGCAGAACCGGCCGCCAGATCAGCAGCGCAATCAGCAGCACCGACGCAAAAAGGGCCTTGATCCCCTGTCCGGGCAGGGCATAACCCCCGGTTTTGCTCCCAATGAGTATGACAACCGGCGCACCCAGCAGCAGTACCAGAGCCAGACTGTCAATGTGGTACTCCGCCAGCCGCTTCCGCTCCAGAAAAACCAGCAGGGCTGTCAGCAGATAGGTGCCCACTTCAAAGACCACTACGATCCCCGCACCGTAGGCAGGGGCAAGGGCTTTGCCCAGTATGATCCACGGAAACCGCAGAAACAGCAGGCCGCCCACCAAAATCCAGAACAGGTATCTCTCGCGTTTCAAGCTCTTTGTTGCTTCCATACCGCACCCCCATTATCAAAAAAAGCGCCGCATTGCGGCGCTTTTTTCTCTCGCTCGGTGCTTACTCCGAGAAGTTGGAGGAGATCAGCTCGATGAGCGCTTCCACCGCCTCTTTCTCGTCGGGGCCGTCGGCAATGAGGTTGATGGACGTGCCCTTCACAATGCCCAGGGAAAGGACGCCCAGCAGGCTCTTTGCGTTGACTCTGCGCTCGTCCTTCTCCACCCAAATAGAGCTCTTAAACTCGTTGGCCTTCTGGATGAAGAACGTAGCCGGTCTTGCATGCAGGCCGACCTGGTTGTTCACGACTGCCTCTTTCATATACATAGCGTTTCCCCCCAAGATGCGTTAAGCATACTTCACGTATAGAATAGCAAATTTGTCCCAAACCGTCAATGACAAAATGCACAAATTACGCAGTCGAAACTGTTTTTATTGACGGGGAACCAATCCGGGCTCTTTACTTCAGCTCCGCAATCGTCACGCCGTCCTCGCCCTCTCCGTAGCGGCCGGGACGGAAGGATTTGACGTAGCGGCTGCGCTTGAGGTGCTCCCGCACGGCCTTTCGCACCGCGCCGGTGCCCTTGCCGTGGATGATGCGCACCTCATTCAGTTTGCCCAGCACCGCGTTGTCCAGGAACAGATCCAGCGCGCCGACGGCCTCGTCGGTCATCATGCCCCGCAGATCCACCTCCGGAGAGGCCCCCAGGGCGCGCAGCTTGTGCTCCGCCCGCTGGATCAGCTTTTGGGCCTGCTTCCGGGTCTCGCCCTCCACGACCCGCACCTCATCCTGCTTGGCCGTGATGTTCAAGATCCCCGCCTGCAGCTGCAGGGAGCCGTCCTTATTCACGGCGAGCACCGCGGCCCGGGTCCCCATCTTCACCAGCTCCACCGTGTCCCCAGCCCGGGCCGGACGGGTGGGGGGCGGCGCGGGCTCCTCGGGCCGCCGGCCCAGCTTTCCCTCCGCCTCGTTGAGTCGGCGGCGCAGGGCGGAGCGCTCGTCGTTGACAGCCTGCCAGTCTTCCTCTTTCCGCTGGCGGCGGCGCATTTCGTTGAGCTGCTGAAACACCTGGTCGGCCGTGCCGCGGGCCTCGTCCAGGATGGCGCGGGCCTCCGCCTGGGCCTTTTCCACGGCCCTGGCCCGCTCGGCCTCCAGCTTGGCCCGGTACTCCCGGATGGTCCTGGAGGATTCCTCCATCTCCCGCCGCAGCCGCCGGGCCTCGTCCTTCTCGCGCTCCATCTGCTGGCGCTGTTCGTCCAGCTGTGTGAGCACATCTTCAAAGCGCACGTTCTCCGCATCGACCCGCTGGGCGGCCTTCTGGATGACCTCACGCGGCAGGCCCAGCCGCTCCGAGATGGCAAACGCGTTGGATTTGCCGGGGATCCCGATCAGCAGCCGGTAGGTGGGCTCCAGCGTCTCCACATTGAATTCGCAGGAGGCGTTTTCCACGCCGGGCGTGGTCATGGCGTATACCTTCAGTTCGGCATAGTGGGTGGTGGCGGCCACCAGGGCGCCCAGCGCCCGGGCGCTCTCGATGATGGCGGCAGCCAGCGCCGCGCCTTCGACCGGATCGGTGCCCGCTCCCAGCTCGTCGAAGAGGATCAGGGTCTCGTCGTCCGCCTGCTGCAGGATGCCCACGATATTGACCATATGGGAAGAGAAGGTGGACAGGCTCTGGGCGATGGACTGCTCGTCCCCCACGTCGGCCAGCACCCGCTGAAACACCCGCACCCGGCTGTCGCCGGAGACCGGGATGTGCAGCCCGCACTGGGCCATCAGGACCAAAAGCCCGATGGTCTTGAGGGTCACCGTCTTGCCGCCGGTATTCGGGCCGGTGATCACCAGAGTGTCGAACGTCTCCCCCAGCATCAGGTCGTTTGCCACCGCCTTGTCCGCGTCCAGCAGCGGGTGGCGGGCGCGGTGCAGATAGACGCCCCGTTCCGTGATCTTCGGCTCGCAGGCCCGCATCCGGTAGGACAGTTTGGCGCGGGCAAAAATGCCGTCCAGGAGCAGCAGCAGGTCATAGTCCTGGGCAAGATCCTCCTTGTGAGCGGCGCACTCCGCGGAGAGCTCCGCCAGGATGCGCTCGATCTCCTTTTCCTCCCGCGCCTGGAGCTCCTTCAGCTCGTTATTGGCCTTCACCACGCCCATGGGCTCGATGAAAAAGGTGGAACCGGAGGAGGATACATCGTGGACCAGGCCGGGCACATCGTTTTTGTGCTCCGATTTCACCGGTACCACAAAGCGGTCGTTGCGCTGGGTGATGATGGCCTCCTGAAGGTATTTGGCCTGATTGGAGGAGAGCAGCCGGTTCAGGATGTCCCGCACCTTGGAGGCGGTGGAACGGATATGCCGCCGGATGGCGGCCAGCTCCGGGCTGGCCGCGTCGGCGATCTCCTCCTCCCCCAGGATGGAGCCGGTGATCTTCTCCTCCAGGAAACGGTTTGCCGTCAGGGAGCGGAACAGGTGGTCGATGCAGCTTTTCGCACCCTCGCCGCCCTCGCCGTAGTCCTTTGCGGAGCGCGCCGCGCGCAGCACCGCCGCGATCTCCAACAGCTCCCGGGTATTCAGGCTCCCCCCCATGTCGGCGCGCTGAAGGGAGGCGCGCACCGGCTTGACGCCGGAAAAAGAAGGGGTGCCCCGCACCGTCATCATCGTCACGGCGGTCGTGGTCTCGGCCTGGGCGCGGCGCACGTCGCCGGCGTCGGTCATGGGCCGCAGCGCCAGACAGCGCTGCTTGCCCTCCTCGGTCACCGCCTGGTCCGCCAGCAGCTCCAGCACCCGGGGCAGCTCCAGGGTATGAATGGATTTTTCAAACACATCGGTCATAGGTGATTCTCCAAACTGACAGGATCGGCGGGCTCACTCCCCCAACAGCGCACACCGCAGGGAGAGGACCGCCCGGCCGCCTACACGGACGCGGACCTTCCCGTCCGTGTCCGTCAGGCGGCTCAAGATCTCCGAGGGCTTGCCCATCGCCTCGCCCTGGAGGAACCGGTTCTCGCCGCCGGGACACACCAGCCCCCGGCGGTACAGGTAATCGGTCAGCGCGCCGTTGGAGGTGCCGGTGGCCGCCTCCTCCGGGATGGCATAAAGGGGGGCAAAGTTGCGGCAGCGGGCGGTCACGCCCGGCGCGTCCCCCAGGCAGAACATGTGCACGCCCACCACGCCGTAGCGCCGGGACAGCGCCGTGACGGTCCGTTCGTCCTGCACGGCCCGCCCCAGGGCCGCCCCGTCCTTCACCGGCAGCAGGATATCCATAAGCCCGGTGCTGACCGCCTGTGCCTCCAGCTGCGCCGGACGGTCGGCCAGCGTCAGGCCGTACGCGGCATACAGTTCGGCCTGTTCTTCCGCGGAGAAGGTCCTCCCCTGCGCCGGCGGCGCCATGTCCATCCACACGGCGTTTTGCTCCACCCCGATCTCCAGCACGCCGGAGCGGGTGGTCAGCGTGCACGCGCCGGGGCGGACGCCCCCGGTTTCCCGCAGGACGGTGAACGCCGCGATGGTGGCGTGGCCGCACAGGTCCACCTCCTCCGCCGGGGTAAAGTAGCGGATGTGGAAGGAGCGCTCCCCGGTCTGCCGCACGAAGGCGGTCTCCGAGTGCTTGAGTTCCCCCGCCAGAGCCCGCAGGAAGCCTTCCTCCGGGAAGGGCTCCCGCCCCAGCAGGGCCACCCCGGCCTGATTGCCGCAAAAGCGCGTGGCGGTAAAGGCGTCGGCTATGTACAGTTCCACATTACATCCCCGCTTTCAGTTGTTTATAAAAGTCCAGCGTCTGGAAGCCCCGGTCCAGCTGGCCGGTCAAAAAACGCTCGCACACCTCCGCCAGACAGGCGAGAGCCGCCCCGTCCGCCGGAACGGAAAACAGCCGCTTTGGGTCGCCGTAGACGATGTGCCGCATCGCCTCCAGCGTGCCGCCCTCCAGCGGCAGAAAGGGCCCGTCCCCCGCCCCGGCCCGGCAGCGCCCGCAGCAGAGCACCCCTTCGGACAGGCTCAGCTGGGGCTGCTCCGGCGCAGGCACGCCGCAGACGGCGCAGGCGTCCAGCAGCGGTTCATATCCCGCCAGACACATCAGCCTGAGCTCAAAGGCGGCCTTCACCAGCGCCTGCGGCTTGTTCAGCTTGTCCAGCGCGTAGAGGGTGTTCAGGATCAGGGACAACAGCTCCGGATCGCTCCGCCCCTCCTCCGCCACCGCTTCCAGCACCTGCGCACAGTAGGACCCCAGGGCCAGCTTTTCCACGTCGGCTTTCACGCCCCAGAACTGTTGGAGGGATTCCGCCTCGTTGAGGGTATAGTAGTCCCGATACTCGAACAAGGTCATTTCGGAGTACACCAGCAGCTGGGCACAGGCCGCCAGGCGGCTCCCCTTCCTTCGGCAGCCCCGGGCCTTGACGGTGCGTTTGCCGCCCTCGGCGGTAAGCACCGTCAAGATCTTGTCCGCCTCCTTGTAGTTGACCTCCCGGAGCACCAGGCCCTGGGTATTGATGTGCATAACCCTTCCCCCGTTTGCCGAAGCGCGTATCCGGCCGTCGTCTGGGCCGGCCCTATGTAGGCGGGCCCGAACGCCCGCCCGGATCAGGCCGTTTTCACCGTCCGCGCCGCGGCCTCCTCCGCCTTCAGCCGGCAGTAGAGGCTGTACGCCTCAGGCAGGCCGGTCTCCAGGAAAAACCGCCAAAACGCTTGACTGTCCATACCGCAGCCCCCCTTTTCCATCCGTTAGGTTGGCCCCGGCGGCGGGCTTTATGAGCGGTAAAATTTGATGGCCCGCCCGTCCCATCCGCTTACCGGAACGTCGGCCCCGGCGGTTTCCTGCCGTTTACTCGTCCCGGTAGCCGAAGTTCTTGAGCAAATTCACCTGGTCTCTCCCGTTTGCCCACGGGACGTCCCGTCCCGCGGGGCCCCGATTCTCTCTTCCTCGGGCGGAATGAATCCGCCCTGCGGCAAGGTTTGCTCTGCAAACGCTTGGCGCGCCGGGGCGCGGCCCGCTCCCGCGGGCAAGAAAACCGGCTTGGGTCCGCCGGAGCGCGTCACTCGTCCCGGTAGCCGAAGTTCTTGAGCAAATTCACCTGGTCTCTCCAGTTTTCTTTGACCTTCACCCAGGTCTGAAGGAAGACCTTCTCGCCCATGAAGCGCTCGATATCCTCCCGCGCCAGGGTGGAGATCTTTTTCAGCATGGCGCCGCCCTTGCCGATGATGATCCCCTTGTGGCTGTTTTTTTCACAGTAAATGGTGGCGTCCAGGTCGATCATGCCGTCTTCTCTCTGGGAAAATTTCGTCACCTCCACAGCGGTGCCATGGGGGATCTCCTTGTCCAGGCAGAGCAGCAGCTTCTCCCGCACGATCTCGGCGCACACCTGCCGCTCGGGCTGGTCGGTGATCATATCCTCGGGAAAAAGCCGGGGCCCTTCCGGCAGGAAGCGCTCCAACACCTCCAGGAGCTCGTCCACCCCTTCGCCGTCCTTGGCGGAAATGGGCACGATGGCGGCAAACGCATGCGCCTGGGCATAGGTCTGGATCACGGCCAGCAGCTCGTCCTTCTTCACGGTATCAATTTTGTTGACCGCCAGTACGGCGGGCATGTCCAGGGCCTTGATGCGCTGGATGAGCTCCTCCTCCGGCGCGCCGACGTTGGCGATGGGCTCCACCAGCAGCAGCACCGCGTCCACGTCGGCCACGCTTTGGCGCACCACGCCCACCATATACTCTCCCAGCCGGGTGCGGGCCCGGTGCAGCCCCGGCGTATCCAGGAACACGAACTGGCTCTCCCCCCGATTCAGGATCGCGCAGATCCGGTTGCGGGTGGTCTGGGGCTTATTGGTGACGATGGCGATCTTCTCGCCCACCAGGGCGTTGGTCAGGGTGGACTTGCCCACATTGGGCCGGCCCACAATGGCGATCATGCCGGATTTTGTCTTGTCCATAGGTGATCCTCAGCTTTCTTGAGCAATTTTGTACTGCCTGGCCAAGCCTTCTTACCCCTCCGCCGTCTCCCGGGGGATCCCCAGTGCGCCCAGGATAGTCTCCTCCCGGGCGCGCATCCGGCGCTTCTGCTCCCCCTCATCCAGGTGGTCATATCCCAGCAGGTGCAGCACCGAGTGCACCGCCAGATAGGCCGTCTCCCGCCGGGCTCCGTGGCCGTACTCCTCCCCCTGGGCCTTTGCCCGCTCCAGGGAGAGGACCATGTCCCCCAGAGGGACCAGGCCGCTGCCGGGGTCGGCCTCCACATCTTCCAACGCGGGCGGCGTCCCCGGGGCAAGCTCGAACATGGGGAAGGAGAGCACGTCGGTCGGACGGTCTACCCCACGCTGCTGCAAATTGATGGCATGGATGCCGGCGTCGTCGGTAAGCAGCACGTCCACCTCGCAGTCAAACGCCACCCCTTCCGCCTCCAGGACGGCGGGGATGACCCGTTGGAGCAGCGCGGCGTACTCCTCCGCGCCCTCCGTCTCCGATTCGATGATGATCTGATGGTTCATTTCGTCCTCCGCTCCTCGTCCTGCTCGTAGGCCTTGATGATGCGCTGCACGATCACGTGGCGCACCACGTCGGCCTCGCCCAGGCGGCAGATGGCGATGTCCTCCACGTTCTGGAGCACCCGCATGGCCTCTTTGAGGCCCGAGACCTTATCGGCCGGCAGGTCGATCTGGGTGATATCGCCGGTGATGACGATCTTGGAGCCGAAGCCCAGACGGGTGAGGAACATCTTCATCTGCTCCCGGCTGGTGTTCTGCGCCTCGTCCAGGATGATGAAGGAGTCGTCCAGAGTGCGCCCCCGCATATAGGCCAGCGGGGCCACCTCGATGTTGCCGCGCTCCAGATACTTGTTGTAGGTCTCCGCCCCCAGCATGTCGAAGAGCGCGTCGTACAAGGGCCGCAGGTAAGGGTCCACCTTGCTTTGCAGGTCGCCGGGCAGAAAGCCCAGCCGCTCCCCCGCCTCCACCGCCGGGCGGGTGAGAATGATGCGGTTGACCTGCTTTTCCCGAAAGGCGGCCACCGCGGCGGCCACCGCCAGATAGGTCTTGCCGGTCCCCGCCGGCCCCACCCCCAGGGTAACGGTATTCTTTCGGATGGCGTCCACATATCGTTTCTGGCCCAGGGTCTTGGCCTTGATGGGCTTGCCCTTGGCGGTGACGCAGAGCACGTCCTTGGCGATGTCGTTGATATGCTCCTCATTTCCCGCCCGGACCAGGTTGATGATATAGCGCACGTTCTGTTCGGTGATGGTCTCCTTCCGGGCCGCCAGGGACAGCAGCCCCTGGATGGCCTTTACCCCGTAGAGGACGTTTTCCGCCTCTCCGGAGATCTTCAGCTCCGAATCCCGGCTGACTACGCTGACGCCCAGCTCGTGCTCGATGATCTTGATGTTCTCGTCAAAGGACCCGAACAGGTCCACCGCCTGCTCCATGCGCTCCACACTGATGGTCTGTTCTATCATTGGTACGCCTCATTTTCCTGTTATACTTCCGGCTGGGGCTCCTGGGCAGCCGTCTCCGGCAGCCCCTGCGCCGGGACGAACCGCCCGATCTCCTCCCGGCATTCCGCCTGGAGGGTCACCCGCAGCATCCCGTCCCGTTCGGCGGCGGAAAACGCCGTGCTCACCGCCTCGCCGTCCCCCAGCGCCGCCCGGAGGGCCAGTTCCAGCCGCTCCTCCAGCAGGGCCTGCGCCGCCGCGCGGTCAATGGGAGCCGGGACGGTCACATATTCCCGCACCGTCTCACACTTCAGCGTCAGGGGCAGCTCCCGGCCGCTGGGCAGAGCCGCCGTCCACGCTCGACTTATTTTATCATACTCCGGGAAGGAAATTCCACTGTTTCGCGAAAAAACCGTCCGCACGCCCAAAAATGTCAGGCTCCAGCAGGTCTCCTCCGAGCCGGTATACTGCTTCACCTGGGCCTCCAGAGGGACCTGGGCCGTCAGCGTGCGCCAGGTGCGGGCATATATCCGCCCGGCGGCCCGCACCTGGCTCCAGCCCAGGTCCACGCCGCCGCCGTATTTCGGCCCCGGAAGCTTGACGCTGCCGCTGATGAGCACGTCTCCCGCCGCCACGGTGTCCCCTTCCTGACAGACCGCCTCCCCAGAGAGCACCTCCATGTGGGAGACGATGCCCCCCGACTCGGCCACCACGTCCCCCACGACGCTCCCGTCCTCCGCGGGCGGTTTTTTGACTGCCTCCCGCACCAGCACCTGGGCCCTGGTACCGTGGAGGTTAATGGCCATCCAGGACAGGTCGGGCAGCTGGAGCAGGGCCTCGTGGGCCAGATCCCGCTCATCCAGCCCGGGACCGTATACGCCCACCCGCAGCCCCTGCCGCCGCAGTTCGGAGAGGATCTGGGCGGTGGGCACCGTCTCGTTTCCCTCCACATCGATGATCAGGATGAACCGGGAGAGCACCAGCACTGCGGTCAGGGACAGGCAAAGCCCCACCAGCAGGGCGTACCGCTTCCGGAACCGCGCCAGAAAAAAAGGCACGCCTCCGGTCTTTACCCGGCTGAGCTCACACAGGACCCGTCCGGCCAGCTCCGGGGCGGCGCGGCCGCCCGCGCGGGTCAGGGTAAGGCGCAGCCGGGTGGCTTCCAGCCACTCCACGTCCCAGAAGGCCATGCCGTTCTGGGCGCACAGATTCAAAAACCGCTCCGGAAACGCGCCGGAGACCTCCAGGCGGACGCTCCCCCGCAGGCCGTTGATCATCTTGCGCAGCAAGCCGTCCCCTCCCCTCAGGTCAGATCCACGCCATGGATGTCGCCGGTAATGAGCAGCTGGCTGGCGTTCATGGAGCGCAGCTCCAGCCCCGTTCCATGCACCTTCACCACCAGCTTGCCGCCGGAGACATGGATCTCGTCGGCGCCATAGGCCAGGATGCCCTTGTGGTTCTCCATGCGCAGCTCCCGGCTTCCGGTGATCTCAATGCGGGGCAGCCCCGCCACTACGTCGCCGGGCAGGTCGAAGACCTCCGCGGTCTTCTCCAGCAGCCCTTCCCGCTTCTTGCCCCGTTCCATCCCATCGCCCTCCCCGTCCCTAATCTCTATGCGGGCGGACGGTCCATCTTGCCTGTCCCCGGCAAATCGGCGGCAACGGCGAGGGCGGGACCCATGTCCCGCCCTCTGGCTCTCAAAAAAGTGGCTGCGCCGCTTTTTCGAGAAGGATGCCTCTTTCGCGCCTGCACCCCAAGGATATTTCCGTGCCTGCTCTGCAGGCTTGGGCACGGGCGCGAAACGCTGCGAGGCTTGTTCGACACGCTGGGCCGGGATATCGCGCTTCAGCCGCCGGGCGCAGCCATGCTATGCCCGCTCCCGGAGCGTCACACGGACCGTGTCGCCCGGCTTCTTGCCCAGCTTGGCCCGGATCTCCTTCCGCACTCCCACGATGTGCCCCGGCGTGCCCATGCGCACCAGGCTCCCGTCGTAGGGGATCCCGTCAAAGGTGACGTGCACCTTGACCCGTCCTTTCCCAAACACGGCCCGGACATCGTACGGGAACTCCACATAGGCCCCGTCGATCTCCGGCACCTTTTGCAGCACCGCGTCAAATTCATAGACCGTTTCGTCCATACCGCCACTCCCTGACCATCTGCAACAGCCGTTCCCGTTCATTTTCCCCCGGATGCTCCAGAAGATACCGGGCCAGCCGCCGCTGCATGCGGCCGATCTGAGGTCCCTCCAGCCCCAGCCTCTCCAGCTCTCCGCCGGAGAGCGCCAGCTGTTTCACCTGTTCCGTCTCGGGGTGGAGCACACAGCGGCGCAGGGCGCGCGATACGGGCAGAGCGGTGATGGGAAATCCGGTCGCTGCGCAGAAGGCCCGCCAGCGGGGGCCGGGAGCCGCCTGCGCCGCCCCCAGTCCGGACAGGTCCGGGGCCGTCCGGACCGGATACAGGTGCTCCAGCAACCCCAGCTCCAGCAGCAGCCCCACCCGCTCCGGGCGGCCGGAGAGCAAAATCTTTTCCACCTCCGCCTTGACCCGCTCCCCGGACACCCGGGCTGTCCGGCCGGCGTTCCGGCGCATGGCCGCCAGGGTGGCGTCCTCGATCGTAAAATCCAGCTGGGCGGCAAAGCGCACCGCCCGCAGCATCCGCAGCGCATCCTCGGCAAAGCGCCGGTCGGGGTCCCCGACGCAGCGGATCTGGCGGCGGGCCAGGTCCGCCTGCCCGCCGGAGGGATCGATCACCGCCCCCTCCGGCGAGAGCGCCATGGCGTTGACGGTGAAATCCCGGCGGGAGAGATCCTCCGCCAGTCCAACGTCAAAGCGCACCCCGTCCGGCCGCCGCCCGTCGGCGTAGCCGCCCTCCCGCCGGAAGGTGGTCACCTCCACCGCCCCGCTCTCCGTCAGGACGGTGACGGTTCCGTGGCGCAGGCCCGTGGGGAGGGTACGGGGAAACAGCGCCATGACCTGCTCCGGCCGGGCGGAGGTGCACACATCGTAATCCCCCGGCGTCCTCCCCAACAGCAGGTCGCGCACGCATCCCCCCACCGGATGGGCCTCGCAGCCCGCGCCCCGCAGGGTATCCAGCAGGGCGGCCACCCCGGCCGGAATGGGCCAGCTCCTCATTTTTTCACCGCCTTTTGGTATCTTTTTCTTGCTATTCGCCTATAATGGTTTATAATATATGATTCGTAACCATTATAAACTTGAAAAGAGGGCGTGTAAACCCTATGGCAGCAACCAGCATTCATGATTTCATCGTTCCCGGCCGCCGGGCCCATCTGGTCGGCATCGGCGGGGTATCCATGTCCCCTCTGGCCGAGGTGCTCAAGGGCATGGGGATGATCATTACCGGCTCCGACCTGCATGAGAGCGCCGCGGTGGCCCATCTGCGCTCTCTGGGCATTCCCGTGACCATCGGCCATTGGGCCAAGAGCGTGGAGGGCGCGGACCTGGTCGTCCGCACCGCCGCCGTACATGACGACAATCCCGAGATCGCCGGGGCCCGCGCCCTGGGTATCCCGATCTTTGAACGCGCCCAGGCCTGGGGCTCCATCATGCGCAGCTACAAAAACGCGCTGTGCATCTCGGGCACCCACGGCAAGACCACCACCACTTCCATGTGCACCCACATCATCATGGCCGCCGGGCTGGACCCCACCGTCATGATCGGCGGCACCCTGCCCCTGCTGGGCGCGGGCCATCGGGTGGGCCGCGGGGACACCATCATCCTGGAGAGCTGCGAATACTGCAACTCCTTCCTCTCCTTTTACCCCACCGTGGCGGTCATTCTGAACATTGAGGCCGACCATCTGGACTTTTTCCGCGATCTGGAGGATGTGGAGCACTCCTTCCGCGCCTTCGCCGACCGGGTCCCCCAGGGCGGCGTGATCGTGGCCAACGCCGACGACGCCAACACCATGCACACGCTGGAAGGAGAAACGCGCGCCGTGCGCACCTTCGGTCTGGAGCACGGAGACGTACATGCCGCCAACCTGGTCTGGGACCGGGGCCTGCCCTGCTTCGACGTGATGTGGCGGGAACAGATCTTTACCCATGTCTCCCTGCGGGTGCCGGGACTGCACAACGTAAAAAACGCCCTGGCCGCCGCCGCCGCCGCCATCGCGCTGGCCGTGCCGCCTCAGGCCGTGGCCGACGGGCTGAACGCTTTCCGGGGCGCAGGCCGGCGCTTCGAACACAAGGGTTCCTACCACGGCGCGGAGGTCTATGACGACTACGCCCACCACCCCGGAGAGCTGCGCGCCCTGCTGGACACCGCCGGGCGTCTGGGCTATGAGCGGATCATCTGCGCCTTCCAGCCCCACACCTACTCCCGCACCAAGGCCCTGTTCGACGACTTCGTGGAGGTGCTCAAGCAGCCCGACCTGACGCTGCTGGCGGAGATCTTTGCCGCCCGGGAGACCAACGAGATCGGCATCTCCTCCAAAGATCTGGCGGCCAGGATCCCGGGCAGCCGGTACTTCGCCACGCTGCCGGAGCTGGCCGAACACTTGAAGGCCCTCGCCCGGCCGGGCGATCTGATCCTCACCGTGGGGGCCGGGGACATCTATACCGTGGGCGAAGAGCTCACAGGCCCGGAGATCTGAAACAAACGCTGTAAAACGGAGGGACCAGCCCGCGGGCTGGTCCCTCTTTTCCTAACCAGGGGGACTGCGCCCCTCTGGAAGGCGGCGCCGGCCGCCTAGTTCATCTGTTTGCGCCGGGAGAGATTGATGGTGCCGTCCTGCATGTCGCTGACGTTTTCCAGGCTTTTTCCGGTACCGTAGGCCACGCAGGAGATCGCGTCGTCGGCCACATGGGTCTCGATGCCGGTGTGGGACTCGATCAGCTTGTCAAAGCCCCAGACCAGGCTTCCGCCGCCGGTCATGACGATGCCGTTGGTGGAGATATCCGCCACCAGCTCGGGGGGCGTGCGCTCCAGCACGCCGTGGATGGCCTCCAGAATGCGGGTGGAGACCTCCTCGAAGGCCTCGATCATCTCGCTGGAGGATACGGTAAACACCCGGGGCAGCCCGGTCATCAGGCAGCGCCCCTTGATCTCCAGGGTCTGCTCCTCCGGCCGGGGGAACACGCAGCCGATCTGCATCTTCAGCTCCTCGGCGGTGCGCTCACCGATCAGTACATTGTGCTTGCGCCGTATGTACTTCACGATGGCCTCGTCAAACTGGTCGCCGGCGATCTTGATGGAGGTGGACTCCACGATGCCGGACAGGGAGATGACGGCGATGTCGGTGGTGCCGCCGCCGATGTCCACGATCATATGACCATCGGGCTTGGCGATGTCGATGCCCGCGCCGATGGCGGCCGCCACAGGCTCCTCGATGAGGTACACCCGCCGCGCGCCGGCCTGGATGCCCGCGTCAATGACGGCGCGCTCCTCCACCTCGGTGATGCCGGAGGGCACGCAGATGACCACCCGGGGCTTGAACAGGCGGAAGGAGGTCACCTTGCGGATAAACTCCTTGAGCATCCGCTCGGTCATGTCGTAATCGGAGATGACGCCCTCCCGCAGGGGCCGGATGGCGACGATATTGCCGGGGGTACGCCCCAGCATCTGCTGGGCCTCGGCGCCCACCTTGAGCAGCTTGCCCGTATTTTTGTCGATGGCGACCACGGAGGGCTCCCGCAGGACCACGCCCCTGCCCTTCACATAGACCAGGATGGACGCCGTACCCAGGTCGATGCCAATATCCTTACTGAACATACCTGCACCTCGAAGTCTTGAAAGCTTTTGTTTTATTTTATCCCATAATCTCATAGCTAATCCCTTATATTATACAGTTGTACGCGGGGTTTTTCAACGCCATTTTACCGAAAATCCCGAAAAACCTTACCGGGCCCGCGCCAGCGCCGCGCAGAGCACCTCCTTCGCCCCCGCTGAGCGCAGCACTCTGGCGCATTCGGAGAAGGTGGAACCGGTGGTGATGATGTCGTCCACGAGCAGCACCCGCTTGTCCCGCACCAGCTCCGGCTCCACCGCGGCATAGGCGCCCAGCACATTGGCCCGGCGCCGCGCCTCCCCCTCCAGCCGGGACTGCACGGCGGTATCCCGGCCCTTGCGCAGCGTCTCCACCGCCACATCCCCCAGCTCCAGCGCCGTCGCGGCGCAGAGCAGGAAGGCCTGGTCGTAGCCCCGCTCGCGCCGGCGCTCCCGGGACAACGGCACCCAGGAGATCAGGTCATACCGGTCCGCCAGATGGTCGCGGACACACTGGGCCAGCAGCCTGCCGTAAGCCCGGTGGTAAGCCTGCCGCCCCTTGAATTTGTACCGGTGCAGGGAATCCCGCACCGCCCCCTGATACCGCAGGGGCGAGACACACAGGGCGAACCATTCCCCGCCCTGCTCCGCATCCGCCCCCAACATCCAGGGCAGCGTCCGCCGGCATTGGGCGCACAGGTCCCGCTCACGCGCGGCCAGCACTCTGCCGCAGAACACGCAGCGGGGCGGGAAGAGGAGGTCCAGCAGCAGCCGCGCCGGGCCGTTCATTTCCCATCCTCCGGCGGGATGGACCCGTGTTCCTTTTCAAATTCCCGGATACAGCTCTGGATCAGGTAGAGGATCTGTCCGCTCATCGAACGGCCCTCGTAGGCCGCCACGTATTGGAGCTTGTCGTGAAGGGCCTTGTCCGTGCGGATACTCAGGTGATTGGTCTTTTCCATATGTTCTGCCTCCCCTCATCCTCAGGTAAGCAAAGCATATCGTTTGCATAAGCTTTTAGTTTATTCTTAGTGCATTTTTACGGCGCAAAATTTGTAGATTTCCCCCGTTTCCAAGACAGCGCCGTACCGGGCGGACGCTTCCTGTCCGCCATAGGCCGCGGCCTGTCCCGAACAGCGGCAAGGCCCTGGTTCCAGCCGCTCACGCCGTCCCCCCGGCCAGACGCCAGCGCAGTCCGGAGTAGCGCCGCTGCTGGCGGTCGTTGGCGGTCATGCGCGCCACCACCTCCTCGTCGCCCACGATGATGAGCAGCTCCCGGGCCCGGGTGATGGCGGTGTAGAGCACCCCGCGGGTGAGCAGCATGGGCGCGCCGTCGCAGGCGGCCAGGATCACCGCCCGATACTCGCTGCCCTGGGCCTTGTGGACGGTGATGGCGTAAGCGCTCTCCAGCTCTCCCAGCATGTCGGGGGTATACTCCACCACCCGGCCCTCAAAGTCCACGGTGATGGTCTCGCTGCGGTTATCCACCGTCTCCACCCGTCCGATATCCCCATTGAACACGCCCATGCCCGAGCTCAGGCCGTTTTTCTCCCGCCACATCACGTCGTAATTGTTGCGCACCTGCATGACCCGGTCGCCCTCCCGGAAGATCGACTCCCCGAAACGGCGCTCCGGTTTTCCTTCGCCCGGCGGGTTGACCGCCGCCTGGATGGCACGGTTGAGAGCCGCGGTGCCCGCCTGGCGCCTGCGGGTAGGCGAGAGCACCTGGATCTGCTCCGGCGGGATGCCCATGTTCTTGGGCAGGCGGGTGCGCACCAGCTCCACGATGGTCTCGGCCGCCCGCTGAGGCTCTTTCCGGCGTAGGAAGAAAAAGTCCCCCTTATTGTCCCGCAGATCGGGCAGCTCGCCCCGGTTGACCCCGTGGGCGCTGCGGATGATGGCGCTCTCGGCGGCCTGACGGAAGATCTCGGTCAGGCGCACCATGGGCACCGCCCGGCTGCGGATGAGGTCGGAAAACAGATTGCCCGGTCCCACGCTGGGCAGCTGGTCCGCGTCCCCCACCAGGATCAGCCGGCAGTCGTCCCGCAGGGCGCACAGCAGCGCCCGCATCAGGGTGATATCCACCATAGAGGTCTCGTCCACAATGACCGCGTCCGCCTTCAGGGGGTCCTGTTCGTCGTGGGCGAAGACCAGACGGCCGGAATGGGGGTCGTACTGGGTCTCCAGCAGGCGGTGGATGGTGGCCGCCTCCATGCCGCACAGCTCTCCCAGCCGCTTGGCCGCGCGGCCGGTGGGAGCGGCCAGTGCCGTTTCCAGGCCCAGCGCCTCAAAGAGCGCCAGCACGCCCCGCAGGGAGGTGGTCTTTCCGGTCCCGGGGCCGCCGGTGAGCAGCATTACCTGCCGCTGCGCCGCCAGCTCCACGGCCTGACGCTGCTGAGGGGCGTAAACAATGCCCTGCTCGCTCTGGATCTTCCCAATGAGCCGGTCCAGCCCGGGGGGAGGGACCAGCTCGCCCTCCGCCAGGCCGCGGATGCGCCAAGCGACGTACTGCTCGGCCTCGTACAGGTCGCGGAGGTAGACGGCCTGCTCTCCCGCCACCGGCTCCTGGATCGCCTCGCCCCGCTCCAGAAGGGCCTCCAGGCCGTCCTCCAGGGCCTCCTCCTCCACGCCGATGAGCTGCGCGGTGGCCCACAGAAGTTTACGCCGGGGCAGAAAGGTGTGCCCGTTGTCCAGATTGTGGGTCAGCTCGAACAGGAGCCCCGCCTCAATGCGCTGGGGGTCGTCCCCCTCCATGCCAAGGTCCAGCGCCAGGCTGTCGGCCGTGGCGAACGCCACCCCCAACTCCCCGTCCACCAGCAGGTAGGGATTGGCCCGCACCGCCTCGAGCGCCTGATCGCCATAGCGGCGGTACAGGGGCATGGCCAGCTGGAGCGGCACGTCGTGCGCGCCCAGAAATTCCAGCAGGCGGCGCATGCCCATCTGAAGCCGGAAGTTCTCCCCCATCGCCAACGCCCGCTTGCGGGTGACGCCATGGATGGCGGTGAGCCGCTCCGGATGCTCCTCCAGAACGGTGAGGGCCTCGGCCCCAAATTCCTCCACCATCCGCCGGGCGGTGGCCGCGCCGATCCCCCGGACCGCGCCGGAGGCGAGATACTCAAAAATGGCCTTCTCTCCGGCGGGCATGCGCCGCTCCACCGTCTCCGCCTTGAACTGCTCTCCATAGGAGGCATGGCGCATCCAGGTCCCCCGGACCGTGATACGCTCGCCGGGGGCCACGCCGGGCAGACAGCCCACCACCGTCACGCCCCCGGACTCCCCCGCGTCCAGCCTGAGCACCGTGTAGCCGTTCTCCCGGTTCTGGTAGATCACGGCTTCCACGGTCCCCTCGATGAGATTCCATTCCGCCTCCTGCATGGGCCGCCCTCTCCTTTCCAGGGACTGTGCAAAACGAAGACAGCCCCCACTCAGAAGATTGTAACACCGGAAGGCCGATTTGTCGAACCCCGGAAAAGCGCCGTCCCCACCCGCCTGCGCGGGCCGGCGGGAGCGGCTGCAGCCGGCAGGGCAAAAAAACGCAGCAGGCCGGAGCGGCCGCAGATCGTTCCGCGCGCTCCGGACGGGAGCGCAGGCTCCGCGCCGTGCCGGACAGCGCGATTCACCGGTTCCCTATGTACTCGGACAAACGCTCCATGGGGCAGACCACCAGTCCCCGATCCCGGGCCAGCAGAGCGCTGGCCGCCGCCCGGCCCGCGGCGTTGAGCCCGCCGTCGGCGATCACAATGGTGAACCGCGCCAGCTCGCCGCCCCGCAGCCACAAAAGCCCCTTCACATCCTGCTCCAGGTTGGCCCCGTCGCCGCTGGCGGGGATCACGGCGTACACGCCGCCGCTCCCCACAGGGCACACCAGCCGGCCGAACAGGACCCAGCCCAGTCCCAGCAGCCCCGCCGCCGCCAGCAGGATCAGCACTACTTCCAAAATGGGATTCAACGCCCTCACCTCCAGGCCATTCTATGCCGGAGGGCGCGGCAATGACAGCCGCCGGGCGCTCAGTGGATGGTGGCCACCACCATCCCCGTGGCCAGCGTCATGATGAGCCCGGCGGTGACCACGCCCAAAAAGATGGAGGGCAGCGCACGGCGCAGGGGCATGTCCAGGAAGGCCGCCGCCAGCGCGCCCGTCCAGGCCCCGGTGCCCGGCAGGGGGATGGCCACGAAGACAAACAGCCCCAGATATTTGTATTTGCTCACCTTGCGGCCCTTCAAATGGGCTTTGCGCTCCAGTTTGTCCACCAGGCGGTTGAGCTTGGGGAAACGGCGGCGCAGCCACAGAAAGATCCGGCGGATATAGACGATGATGAACGGCACGGGGATCAGATTGCCCACCACCGCGGCGCACAGGGCCGCCCAGGGGGGCAGGCCCAGCGCCGTGCCGAAGGGGATGCCGCCCCGCAGCTCGACCACCGGGATCATGGAGACCAGCAGGGTAAAGACCATCTCCCCCAGCCGGCTGTCCGTCAGCCATTGCAGCAGATTCACGCAGAACACCTCTCAGACGTGCTGGCACCGGCTTGCGCACCATACCCGTAAGGCTATGGCGCGGCCGCCGCGCGGATAAGCCGCACCGCGGTTTGCTCAGCGGAGTTTATTGTATCATAAGTCCGGCCCGGATAACATTAAGTTTTTGTGAAAAACCCCGCTCAACCTTCCGCCTGCAGAAAAAGTCCTGCAGCGTCTCGCCGTTTCTGCGGCGCAAGAAAGTGGAGGCCGTTTCTGCGGCGGCGTATACGCTGCAGAAACGGCCTCCCGGCAGGACGGCAAAAGCCGCTTTGCCGAACGTCCAACTTCCTCTTGTCCCCGCCTGCGCCCAGTGATATAATATTTCGACTTCATTTGAGAAAAGGGGCTGGCCGCTATGACCTATCAAGAAGAATTCATTACCTTTATGGTGCGCTCCGGCGTGCTCACCTTTGGGGACTTCACCACCAAATCCGGGCGCAGTACCCCCTACTTTATCAACACCGGCAACTACAGGACCGGCGCCCAGGCCGCCAAGCTGGGGGACTACTACGCCGCCTGTATCCAGCAGAACCTGCCCGACGGGGCGGACTGCCTGTTCGGCCCCGCCTATAAGGGCATCCCCCTGGCGGTGTCCGCCGCCGCATCGCTGTACCGCAATTACGGCCGCGATCTGCCCTACTGCTTCAACCGCAAGGAGGCCAAGGACCACGGCGAGGGCGGCTGCATGGTGGGCTACAAGCCCCAGGACGGGGACAAGCTCGTCATCGTAGAGGACGTGGTCACCGCGGGTACCGCCGTGCGGGAGTCCATCGAGCTGTTCAAACATGTGGCCGACGTGAAGATGCGCGCCCTCATCGTCTCCGTGGACCGGATGGAGCGCGGCACCCGGGACTGCTCCACCCTGGACGAGCTGCGGGAGGACTACGGCATCGCCGTGTACCCCATCGTCACCGTCCGGGAGATCCTCTCCTTCCTCCACAACCGCCCCGTGGACGGCAAAATCGTTATTGACGACGCCGTGAAGGCCCGCATGGAAGCCTATCTGGAGCAGTACGGCGCCAGAGGCTGATTTTGGGTTATCCTATGGAGAGGAGGTCCGGTATGGGCGCTCACGACGGTCACCGCAGCCGGTTGAAAATGGAGTTTCTGGCCCGGCCGGACTCCTTTCCCGACCACAAGCTGCTGGAGCTGCTGCTGTTCTACGCCAACCCCCGAAGCGACACCAACCCGCTGGCCCATACCCTGTTGGAGCAATTCGGCTCCCTGGCGGGCGTACTGGACGCAACGCCGGAGCAGCTGCAAAAGGTCCCCGGCGTGGGGACGCACGCCGCCGTGCTCTTCAGGGCGGCAAAGGAGCTCTCCGGCCGCTATCTGGCGGGGCGCACCCGTATGGACGTGGTCGCCCAGGGCAGCCGGGACTATTATCCCATCCTGCGCCCCTATTTCTTCGGGGCGCGGAACGAGCAGGTCTATCTGCTGTGCATGGACGGCAAGCAGAAGGTGCTGGGGGTACGCAAGATCGGCGAAGGCAACGTGAACGCCGTGGCGGTGACCACCCGCCTGATCGTGGAGGCGGCGCTCTCCCTGAACGCCGTTCGGGTGGTGCTCTCCCACAATCACGTCTCCGGGCTGGCGTTTCCCTCGGAGGACGACATCGCCACCACCTACAGCCTGCAGGGCATACTGGGACAGGTCGGGGTGACGCTGTGCGATCATCTGGTCTTTGTGGATGACGACATGGTCTCCCTCCGGGACAGCGGCTTCTACAAAACCGAGGAAGCCTGAAAATAAGGCTTGCAATAGAACATTTGTTTTGCTAGAATGGATGTACGAATACGGACGGGAGGAGGGGGCGGCATGCCGAAATTCGAAGTGGTCAGCGAATATACTCCGGCGGGCGACCAGCCGGAGGCCATCGAAGCGCTGGCCGCAGGACTGGAAAACGGGCTGAACGAGCAGACGCTTCTGGGCGTCACCGGCTCGGGCAAGACGTTTACCATGGCCAAGGTGATCGAGGCCGTCCAGCGTCCCACCCTGGTGCTGGCCCACAACAAGACCCTGGCCGCCCAGCTGTGCGCCGAATTCAAGGAATTCTTTCCCCACAACGCGGTGGAGTATTTTGTCTCCTACTACGATTACTACCAGCCCGAGGCCTATATTCCCCATACGGATACCTTTATCGAGAAGGACTCCGCCATCAACGAGGAGATCGACCGGCTGCGCCTGTCCGCCACCGCTTCTCTGATGGAGCGGCGGGACGTGATCGTGGTGTCCTCGGTCTCCTGTATCTATGGCCTGGGCGAGCCGGAGGACTTTGCTAAAATGATGGTCTCCCTCCGGGTGGGGGCCTCAATGGAGCGGGATGAACTGCTGAAAAAGCTCATCGCCATCCGCTACGAACGCAACGACATCGCCTTTGAGCGCAACATGTTCCGGGTCCGGGGGGACACGGTGGAGATCTTTCCCGCCTACTGGCAGGACTCCGCCATCCGGGTGGAGTTCTTCGGGGACGAGATCGACCGCATCAGCGAGATCAACGTGGTCACCGGCGCGCCCATCCGCCGTCTGGAGAACATCCCCGTCTGGCCCGCCACGCACTACGTCACGCCCAAGGAAAAAATGGACGCCGCCGTTCAGGAGATCTACCGGGAGCTGGAGGAGCGGGTGGCTTTTTTCGAGGCCAACAACCAGCTCATCGAGGCCCAGCGCATCAAGCAGCGCACCATGTACGACGTGGAGATGATGCAGGAGCTGGGCTACTGCTCCGGGATCGAGAATTACTCCCGGGTCATCGAGGGCCGCCCGGTGGGCTCTCCCCCCCACACTCTGCTGGATTATTTCCCCAGAGATTTTGTGCTTTTCATTGACGAGTCCCACGTGACCCTGCCTCAGGTGCGGGCCATGTACAACGGCGACCGCGCCCGCAAGACGACCCTGGTGGACTACGGCTTCCGCCTGCCCTGCGCCTTCGACAACCGGCCTCTGAAATTTGAGGAGTTTGAAAAGCGGCTCCATCAAGTGGTCTACGTCTCCGCCACGCCCGGCGAGTACGAACGCTCCCGCTCGGGGCAGATCGTGGAGCAGGTCATCCGGCCCACAGGCCTGCTGGACCCAAGGATCGAGGTGCGCCCGGTGGAGGGGCAGATCGACGACCTGATTGGGGAGATCAACGAGCGCACCCAGCACGCCGAGCGGGTACTGGTCACCACCCTCACCAAAAAGATGGCGGAGGACCTGACCAATTACCTGAAAAACGCAGGCATCAAGGTCCGCTACATGCACCACGACATCGACACCATCGAGCGCATGGAGATCATCCGCGACCTGCGCCTGGGCACATTTGACGTGCTGGTGGGCATCAACCTGCTGCGGGAGGGACTGGACCTGCCGGAGGTGAGCCTGGTGGCCATTCTGGACGCAGACAAGGAGGGCTTTCTCCGCAGCGAGACCTCCCTCATCCAGACCATCGGCCGCGCGGCCCGAAACGCGGAGGGCATGGTGGTCATGTATGCCGACAAGATCACGCCCTCCATGCGCCGGGCCATCGATGAGACCGAGCGCAGGCGCGCCAAACAGGATGCCTTCAACCAGGCCCACGGCATCGTCCCCAAAACCATCATCAAGAGCGTCCGGGACGTGATCGACCTGTCTCAGGGGGAGGATTCCTCCAGGGAGTACGACCCCGACGCGCTTTCGCTCACCAAACCGCAGCGCATGGAGGCCATCGCCAAATTGGAAAAAGAGATGCGGGAAGCCGCCAAACTGTTGGAATTCGAATATGCCGCCATTCTCCGCGATAAGATCGTCAAGCTCCGGGGCGAGTAAGCTTCCCGCAGCTCTTTGGGGCCCCGCACAGCGGGGCGGCGCCTGCGCCGCACAAGCGTTTTGCCTCAGGCAAACCCTTGGCGCAGGGCCGATTTACTCGGCCCGAGCACGTCAGGTACATTCGGGGGTCCCCGGGCGGCGGACGCCGCGCGGGGCGATGCGGGAAGCCGCCAAACTGTTGGAATTCGAATATGCCGCCATTCTCCGTGATAAGATCGTCAAGCTCCGGGGCGAGTGAGCTTCCATTCAGAAAGAAGAGGGTTCCGCCATGCAATCTGTTATTTTAGGTAAAACCGGACTGAACGTCTCCCGGCTCTCCTTTGGGGGCATCCCCATCCAGCGCGCCGACGCGGCCAACACCCGCGCGGTGGTGGATCAACTGGAACAACACGGCGTCAACTTTCTCGACACCGCACGGGGCTATACCGTCTCGGAGGACTACCTGGGCGCGGCGCTGGAGGGCCGCCGGGATCATTTCATCCTGGCCACCAAAAGCATGTCCCGGGACTACGCCGGCATGCAGAAGGACATCGACGCCAGCCTTGCAGACCTGCGTACCGGCCATATCGAGCTCTACCAGCTCCACAACCTGTCGGAGCGCGACTTTGACCGGGCATTCGGCCCCGAGGGGGCGTACCGCGCCCTGGCGGAAGCCAAGGCCGCCGGCAAGATCGGGCATATCGGCGTGACCACCCACAGCGCAGACGCCCTGCGCCGCCTGGTGGAGGAATACGGCGACCGTCTTGAAACGGTCATGTTTCCCTATAATATCGTGGAGACCCAGGGGCACGACGTGC
Source organism: Lawsonibacter sp. (assembly GCF_022777125.1). Lineage (NCBI taxonomy): Bacteria > Bacillati > Bacillota > Clostridia > Eubacteriales > Oscillospiraceae > Lawsonibacter > Lawsonibacter sp. The sequence continues at coordinate 21,772 of NZ_JALFGV010000155.1, read as the reverse complement.
TCGCCCAGGCCCAAAAGCAGGGGATCGGCACCATCGCCATGAAGCCCTTGGCAGGGGGCAATCTGGAGGACGCCGCCCTAGCCCTTCGCTTCATCGCCGCCGCCGGGGTATGCGACGTGATCCTGGCGGGGATGGGCGCGCCGGAGGAAGTGGCCCGGAACGCCGCCGTAGACCTCTCCGCCCCCTTTACCGCGGCGGAGCAGGCGCAGGCCGAGGCCCTCCGCAAGACCCTGGGCTCCACCTTCTGCCGCCGGTGCGGCTACTGCGCGCCCTGTCCCAACGGCATCGATATCCCCACCAATTTCCTGCTGGCCAACTACCTGCGCCGGTACGGACTGGCGGACTGGGCCCGGGAGCGCTATCAGGCCCTGCGCTACCACGCGGGCTCCTGCGTCCAGTGCGGCGCCTGCGAGCGCCGCTGCCCCTACGGTCTGCCCATCCGGGACATGCTGGGCGGGGTGGCCAAGGATTTTGGTTACTGAGCGGTTGGCCGGCCCTGCGCCCGTCCTGGAGCAGCTGGGCATATTGTTGGCGATCTGGGGCCCCTTCCTGACCGGCCTGCTGTCTTTTGCCCTGCTCTGCGTGGCCGCCCGGCCCCGGCCGCCCCGGCGGCTGCGGGTCCTTGCCGGCCTGCCTGGGGCCGGCATCCTGCTTTGGGCCCTGTGGTACTATCTGTTTTAATCCCGCTTCGAAACCCGGCCCGCCGGGGCCGACTGTCGTCACAAAGGAGAACCCAACGATTATGCTCGACCACATTTACGTCAAAGGCGCACGGGAAAACAATCTGAAAAACATCGACGTGGAGATTCCGCGGGACAAGCTGGTGGTGCTCACCGGCGTATCCGGAAGCGGCAAGTCCTCCCTGGCCTTTGAGACCATTTATGCCGAGGGCCAGCGCCGGTACGTGGAGTCCCTCAGCTCCTACGCCCGCATGTTCCTGGGTCAGATGGAGAAGCCCGACGTGGACTATATCGACGGCCTGTCCCCCGCCATTTCCATCGACCAGAAGACCACCTCCAAAAACCCCCGCTCCACCGTGGGTACCGTCACCGAGATCTACGACTATCTGCGCCTTCTGTGGGCCCGGGTAGGCACGCCCCACTGCCCCAAGTGCGGCAAGGAGATTCAGCAGCAGACCATCGACCAGATCATCGACCAGGTGATGACCCTGCCCGAAGCCACCCGGGTACAGGTGCTCGCCCCCGTGGTGCGCGCCCGGAAGGGGGAACACCAGAAGCTCTTTGAGGACGCCCGCAAGTCCGGTTATGTCCGGGTACGGGTGGACGCTTCCCTGTATGACCTGAGCGAGGAGATCAAGCTGGACAAGAACAGGAAGCACAACATCGAAGTGGTCGTGGACCGGCTGGTCATCCGGCAGGACATCGCCCGCCGCCTGACCGACAGTGTGGAGACCGCCTCCGCCCTGGCGGGCGGCCTGGTCATCCTCAACATCGTGAACGAGGACCGTGATATCCTGTTTTCCCAAAATTATGCCTGTGAGGACTGCGGCATCTCCATTGAGGAACTCACGCCCCGCATGTTTTCCTTCAACAATCCCTACGGCGCCTGCCCCACCTGCACCGGACTGGGCGCACAGCTGAAGGTGGACCCGGACCTCATCCTCCCCAACAAAAAGCTCTCCATCCTGGAGGGGGCCATCACCGCCTCCGGCTGGAACAACATCAAGGGCGATTCCATCTCCCGCATGTACTTTGACGCCCTGGCCAAAAAGTACGGCTTCAAGCTCAGCACGCCGGTGGAAGAGCTGCCCGCGGAGATCCTGGACCGGATCCTCTACGGCACCCAGGGGGAAAAACTCAAGCTGACCTACGAGCGCGGCAACGGGCAGGGGACCCTGTACCAGGCGTTCGAAGGCGTGGTGAACAATCTGGAGCGCCGCTACCGGGAAACCCAGAGCGACGGTATGCGCCGGGAGCTGGAGGAGTGCATGAGCCAGCGTCCCTGCCCCGACTGCGGCGGAAAACGGCTGAAAAAAGAGGCTCTTTCGGTCACCGTGGGCGGCATCAGCATCCATGATTTCTGTCAGAAACCGGTCACGGAGGCCCTGGACTTCGTAGAACATCTGGAGCTCTCCGCCCAGAAAATGCTCATTGCGGAACGCATCCTGAAGGAGATCAGGTCCCGCCTGGGCTTTCTGCGGTCGGTGGGCCTGCAGTACCTCACCCTGAGCCGGGCGGCGGCCACCCTCTCCGGCGGCGAAAGCCAGCGCATCCGTCTGGCCACCCAGATCGGTTCCTCCCTGATGGGCGTGCTCTATATTCTGGACGAGCCCTCCATCGGCCTGCACCAGCGGGACAACGACATGCTGCTGGACACCATGAAGCACCTGCGGGATCTGGGCAACACCCTGCTGGTGGTGGAACACGACGAGGACACGATGCGCGCGGCCGACTATATCGTGGATATCGGCCCCGGCGCGGGCGTCCATGGCGGCGAGGTGGTGGCCTGCGGCACCGCCGAGGAGATCATGAACGCCCCCGGCTCCCTCACCGGCGACTACCTGTCCGGCCGGAAGAAGATCCCCGTCCCCGCCCAGCGGCGGACCGGCAGCGGCAGGTCTCTGATCATCCGGGGCGCGGCGGAAAATAATCTGAACCAGGTGGACGTGTCCATCCCCCTGGGCACCTTCACCTGTGTCACCGGCGTATCCGGCTCGGGCAAATCCAGCCTGGTCAACGAGATCCTCTATAAAAAGCTGGCCTGCGACCTGAACCACGCCAAATGCCGGGCGGGGAAGCACGAGCGCATCGAGGGCGAGGAATTCCTGGATAAGATCATCGCCATCGATCAATCCCCCATTGGCCGCACGCCCCGCTCCAACCCGGCCACCTATACGGGACTGTTCAACGATATCCGGGATCTGTTCGCCTCCACTCCCGACGCCAAGAGCCGGGGCTACGGCCCGGGGCGCTTCTCCTTCAACGTGCGGGGCGGGCGGTGCGAGGCCTGCCAGGGCGACGGGCTGCTGAAGATCGAGATGCACTTTCTGCCCGATATCTATGTGCCCTGCGAGGTGTGCAAGGGCAAGCGGTACAACCGGGAGACTCTGGAGGTCCGCTACAAGGGCAAAAACATCTATGAAGTGCTGGACATGACGGTGGAGGAGGCTCTCCCCTTCTTTGAGCACCTGCCCAAACTGTACAACAAGCTTCAGACGCTGTATGAGGTAGGGCTCTCCTACGTAAAGCTGGGCCAGCCCTCCACCACCCTTTCCGGCGGCGAGGCCCAGCGGGTCAAGCTGGCCACGGAGCTCTCCAAGCGCTCCACCGGCTCCACCATCTACGTGCTGGACGAGCCCACCACCGGCCTGCACACCGCCGACGTCCACAAGCTGATTGAGGTGCTGCAAAAGCTGGTGGACGCAGGCAACACCGTAGTCGTCATCGAGCACAACCTGGATGTCATCAAAACCGCCGATCACATCATCGACCTGGGTCCCGAGGGCGGCGACGGCGGCGGAAGCATTGTGGTAACGGGAACTCCAGAGGAGGTGGCGCAATGCGCCGCCTCCTATACGGGGCAGTATCTCAAACGGATGCTGTGAACCCTACGCGCTGCAACATACAGAAAACGGGCGGCCTGCGGCCGCCCGTTTTTTCCATCTGTCAAACAGTCCCCCTGCGCTCCGATTGTCCTGCGTTCCCGTTGCGGAGGACGGCCGCCCGCAACAGCCCTCTGCCGCTCCTTATTGAGCGTCCAGAGGCAGCGGGCGGGGCGGCCGGGGACCCAGTTCCGTCCGGCAGGTCTCGGCGAGGCCTTCCAGCGCCTCGTCCTGCCGCTCCAGCTCCGCCGAGAGGCCGTCCAGCATACCGCGTACCTGCTCCAGTTCCCCGCCCGCATGGGACAGGGTGGCGTCCATGCTGGTCCGCAGGCGGTCGTACTCGTTCTGGACCCGGCCCAGCCAGTGCTCCACCTGCTCCCGCATCTTTTTGACCCGCTCGGCCGCCTCAGCCTCCACCTGTTCGGCCCGGCAGTGGGCCTCCAGCTCCATACCGGCGGTGCGGTCCTTCACGCTCTCATAGGCTGCGGCGGCGGGCTCCGCCTTGGCAAGCCGCGCCTGGGCGTCGGCCAGGCCGCGCTCGGCCGCTTCGGCCCGTGCGCGGGTCTGCTCCAGCTCGGCACGCAGTGCTTCGGCCTGCTCCTGCGCCTGTTTCTGCTGGGCGGACAACGTCTCCCCCTCGGCGGCAAGGCACTCGGCCCGGTCCTTGGCGGCGGCCAGTTCCTCCTCCAGCTCCGCCCGGGCTTTGGCGCCCTCCTCAAGTTCCCGCTTGAGGGCCTCCAGCTTTTCCTGCTGCTCCCGGCTGCGGCTATCGATAAAGTCCAACACGTCCTGCTTCTGGAAGCCTCCAAAGGCGGCGGTGCGGAACTGCAGCTCTCCGGCGCTCATGGCGAACACCCTTTCTCTACAAAAATCGTGTCTATTTTATCACAATTTCCCGGACAGTACAATCATTTCTTCCAATTGACTGGTTCGGAACACAATGATATAATAGGATGATTATGACAACATTAAGGCGAGGGGCGCGTATGTGGCGATCAGATCACTGGAACGAGTATGAACTGCTGGACTGCGGCGCAGGCGAGCGGCTGGAGCGCTGGGGCAAATACCTGCTGGTGCGGCCTGATCCCCAGGCCATCTGGCAGCGGGAGGGCAGCCATCCCGGCTGGAAGCGGCACGACGGACGCTATCAGCGCTCCAGCACCGGCGGGGGCGCATGGGTCAAGAAGGACCTGCCGGAGCGGTGGACGCTGGATTATGGCGCGCTGACCTTCAACATCAAGCCCATGAATTTCAAGCATACCGGTCTGTTCCCCGAACAGGCCGCCAACTGGGACTTCGCCATGCAGGCCATCCGCGCCGCCGGCCGGCCGGTGAGCGTGCTCAACCTGTTCGCCTACACCGGCGCGGCCACCATCGCCTGCGCGGCGGCGGGGGCCAGCGTGTGCCATGTGGACGCGGCGAAGGGCATGGTCTCCTGGGCGCGGGAAAACGCCAAAAGTTCCGGCCTGGAGCAGGCGCCGATCCGCTGGATCGTCGACGACTGCGGCAAATTCGTGGAGCGTGAGATCCGGCGGGGACGCCGGTATGACGCGGTCATCATGGACCCGCCCTCTTATGGCCGCGGCCCATCCGGTGAGATCTGGAAGCTGGAGGAAAACCTGCCCCTTTTTCTGGAGCTGGCGGCCCAGGTGCTCTCCGACGCGCCCATCTTCTTTCTCATCAACTCCTATACCACCGGCCTCTCCCCCTCGGTGCTCACCTATCTGCTGGAGACCATCGTGTCCCGCAGGTACGGCGGCCACACCGAGAGCCAGGAGCTTGGCCTGCCCGTTACCGCCACTGGCCTTTCCCTGCCCTGCGGCGCCACGGGGCGGTGGGTATGCGGCTGAATCGGAGGGAATGCATATGAGTCAGTCCATTATCAAAACGCAGCAGCTCCGCTTTTCCTACGCCGCCGACGAGGGGTCCGTCCCTCCGGTGGTGCTGGACGGGGTAGATCTGGAAATCGCGGAGGGGTCCTTCGTGGCCGTGCTGGGGCATAACGGCTCCGGCAAATCCACCCTGGCCAAGCATATGAACGCCATCCTGCTCCCTACCGGGGGCAAGGTATACGTCAGCGGCATCGATACCGCCGACGAGGACGCTCTGCTGGACATCCGCCGCACCGTGGGCATGGTGTTCCAGAACCCGGACAACCAGATCGTAGCCAACGTGGTGGAGGAGGACGTGGCCTTTGCCCCGGAGAATCTGGGCGTGCCCTCCGAGGAGATCCGCCGCCGGGTGGACGAAGCCCTGCGGCAGGTCGGCATGTACGAATATCGGGAGCATGCCCCTCATCTGCTCTCCGGCGGTCAGAAGCAGCGGGTGGCCATCGCGGGCGTCATCGCCATGCGCCCCCGGTGTATCGTGCTGGACGAGCCCACCGCCATGCTGGACCCCATCGGCCGCAGCGAGGTCATGAAGACCATCCGCGCACTTAACCGCACCAGCGGCGTCACCGTGGTGCTGATTACCCACCACATGGACGAGGCCGCCATGGCCGACCGGCTGGTGGTCATGGCCAAGGGCAAGATCGTCTCCGACGGCCCGCCCCGACAGGTCTTCCGGCAGGTGGAGGCCCTCAAGTCCGTTGGTCTGACGGTGCCGGAGACCACCGAGCTTTTATGGCAGCTGCGCCAGGCGGGCGTGGACGTTCCCCTGGACGCGCTTTCCGACGAGGAGTGCGCCCAGGCGCTGTACCGGCTGCTGCAATAAGGACCGGGCCGCCCGGCCAGACGGCCCGCGCGGGCGTTACCCTGCGGGGGATGCACCAATTGATAAAGGAATGAAGCCATTTGGAACCGATCATTCAGACGGAAAAGCTCTGTCATATCTACTCGGCCGGTACCCCGTTCGAACGGGGCGCCCTGGTGGACGTGGACTTCACCGCCTACCGCGGAGAGTACCTGGGCATCATCGGCCACACCGGCTCGGGCAAATCCACCCTCATCCAGCACCTCAACGGCCTGCTGAAGCCCACCTCCGGCCGGGTCCTGTTTGAAGGGCGCGACATCTGGGAAACCAAGGAGCGCACCCGGCAGACCCGCTTCCAGGTGGGGCTGGTCTTCCAGTACCCGGAGTACCAGCTGTTTGAGGAGACGGTATACAAGGACATCTCCTTCGGCCCCCGGAATATGGGGCTGGACGCGGGGGAGATCGATCGCCGGGTACGGCAGGCCGCCCAGTTTGTGGGCCTGAAGGACGAGGTGCTGGAGAAGTCCCCCTTCGAGCTCTCCGGCGGCCAGAAGCGCCGGGTGGCCATCGCGGGCGTCATCGCCATGGAGCCCTCCGTGCTCATTCTGGACGAACCCACCGCCGGGCTGGACCCGGTGGGTGTGGAGAACATCCTGCAGAACATCCACGACTACCATACCGCCAAAAACGCCACCATCCTCATCGTCTCCCACTCCATGGAGGAAGTGGCCCGGACGGTGGACCGTCTGGTGGTGGTGGACGACGCGCGCATCCCCTTCTCCGGCTCCCCCCGGGAAGTGTTTGCCCACGGGGACGAGCTGGAGCGCATGGGGCTTGGCGTGCCCGCCATGACCCGGGTGTTCCACCGGCTGAAGGCCCTCGGCGTGGACATCGACCCTTCGGTCTACACCATCGAGCAGGCCAAGTGCGCGGTGCTGGCCGCGCTCAGGCGGAAGGGGGCGGTGTAAATGGCGCTCAAGGATATCACGCTGGGCCAGTATTTCCCCGGAAACACCCTGCTGCACCGGCTGGACCCCCGTACCAAGCTGCTGGGCACCGTGGCCTATATCGTGGCGCTGTTCCTGGCCAAGGGCATCGTGGGCTACGCCGTCCTGCTGGCCGTTCTGGCCGCGCTCATCGCCGTATCCAGGGTGGGGCTGAAGACCATCCTGCGCGGGATGAAGCCCATCCTGGTCATCATCATCATCACCGCCGTGCTCAACCTGTTCTACACCCCCGGAGCGGGGGAGCCCCTGGCCGCCTTCTGGATCTTCAAGATCTATCCGGAGGGCATCTGGGCGGCCGTTTATATGATCCTGCGCATCGCCATGCTCATCGCCTGTACCTTCCTGCTGACCTATACCACTTCCCCCATCCTGCTCACCGACGGGCTGGAAAAGCTGCTGGGACCCCTGAAGGCCATCCGAGTCCCCGTCCATGAGCTGGCCATGATGATGTCCATCGCCCTGCGCTTTATCCCCACGCTGATCGAAGAGACCGACAAGATCATGTCCGCCCAGAAGGCCCGGGGGGCCGATTTCGACACGGGCAGCCTGATGCAGAAAGCCCGGGCCCTGGTGCCTTTGCTGGTGCCTCTGTTCATCTCCGCGTTCCGCCGGGCCGACGAGCTGGCGGTGGCCATGGAGTGCCGCTGCTATCACGGCGGCGAGGGACGCACCCGCCTGCGGGTGCTCCGCTTCCGGGGCGCCGACGTGGCCGCACTGGCCGGCAGCGCGGCTCTGTGCGTGCTGGTAGGCGTGCTGCGGCAGTTCGGGCTTTAGATCCTTGTTTGGGAGCTTGTGCAAACGCCAACCGGCGAGTCCTTGCTCCTCGGTGCGGCCACCCCCGCGCCGCCGCGCCGGGCGCCTGTTTGAATGCCCGCGGAAGGACGAATGGGCGTCGGTCTTGGAACCGGTTCCGGTTCCAAGCCTCGAACGATCCCCAGACCTCTAATTTTAGAAAAAATTAATGTGAGCTTAAACCGCTATGAGGAATATTGCGTTACGATTGATGTATGTAGGCACCGCCTACCACGGCTGGCAGGTCCAGAAAAACGCCGTCTCTGTGGAGGAGACGCTGGAAAAAGCTCTGGCACAGGTGGTGGGCCATCCGGTCAAATGCACCGGGGCAGGCCGCACCGACGCCGGCGTCCATGCCGAAACCTATATCGCCAACTTCCATACCAGCTCCCGCATCCCCTGCGACCGGCTGCCCCTGGCGGTGAATACCCGCCTGCCCGAGGATATCGTGGTGGTCCGGGCCGGCGAGGTAAGCAGCGCGTTCAACGCCATCGGCTCCTGCCTGAAAAAGGAGTACACTTACCGCATCTACAACTCCCGTATCCGCAACGCCTTTCTGGTGGACCGGGTATGGTTCTATCCCAAGCATCTGGACGAGTCCGTCATGGCCCGGGCAGCCGCCCACTTCGTGGGTACCCATGATTTCAAGGCCGTCCAGTCGGTGGGCACCGAGGTGCGCTCCACCGTGCGCACGGTACATTACTTTACCGTTGCGCGCAGGGGCGATCAGATCGACTGCCGGGTCTGTGCCGACGGCTTTCTCTATAACATGGTGCGGGCCATGGTGGGCACCTGCGTCTACGCCGCCGAGGGCAAATTCTCCCCCGATGACGTACCGGCCATCCTGTCCGGCCGCAACCGCACCGCCGCCGGACCCACGGTCCCTCCCGGCGGGTTATATATGACCCAATTGTGGTATGGCGAGGATGTACCCTAACGGTTCGGCTGCGCCCCCCGCGCCAACCGGCGGATGAGATAGGATGAACTTGCGGCGCCGGCAGGACGTACAGCGGCTCGGCCACATATTCCCCGATCAGGAGCATAAAATGGAAGAAATCAGCGGGGGCCGTCCGGCCCCCAAACTGCAAAAACCAAATCTGCTGCGGCGGCTGCTGGCCTTTCTGCTGACGGTCGCTCTGGTCGTGGGCGCCGTGGCCCTGGTGGCCTGGCGCGACAGGATCAACCTGGATTCCATCCGGCGCTGGTTCTCTTACCGCAATCTGGAGCGCAGCGACAGCGGACAGGCGGAGACCTTTTCCTACGGCGGCAGCGCGTCCGACACCTTCGCCAACCTGGACGGAGACCTGCTGGTCTGCTCCCCTACTGGCTTTCAGCTCTATTCGGGCAGCGGCACCCTGTATGTGGACGAGACCGTACTGCTGGAACACCCGGTGGTAAGCGCCTGCGGCAAACGGGGCCTGGTCTACGACGCCGGGGGACAGGAGCTGTTCGTGCTCTCCGGCCGGGAGGTGGCCTTTACCCTCTCCCAGGAGACCGAGCGCTCCCTGATCTCCGCCTCGCTCAATCCGAACGGGTGGCTGGTCCTGGTCAGTCAGGAGCACGGGTATAAGGGCAGCGTTACGGTCTACGACGGAAGCTATGCCCCCGTCATGCGGCTTGACCTGTCCAGCCGCTTCGTCATGGACGCGGCCCTTTCCCCCGACAACAAGACCGTCGCTGTCCTGACCGTAGGTCTGGAGGAGGGCAGCTTTGACTGCCGGGTAGACCTGTACCGGCTGGACCATGACGCCGGCAGCGCCGCGCCCGACGCGTCCTGCTCCGTGGGCAACAACGCGCCCCTGGCCCTGCGCTGGACGGATGACGGCATCTGGCTGTTGGGCGAGAACGGCGTGTACCGGGTGGACGGCTCCGGCGCTTTGGGCGGCGGCTATACCTACAGCGGACGCTATCTGAAGGGCTTTTCGCTGGAGGGCGACGGCTTTGCCGCGCTTCTGCTGGGCAAGTACCGTGCGGGCAGCAATGCCGTGCTGACCATCGTGGACGGCGCGGGCGCGGTACAGGCCTCCTTGTCCATTGACGAGCAGGTGCTCTCTCTTTCCGCCGCCGGGCGGTATGTGGCGGTGCTCACGGCCGACCGGCTGGACCTGTATGACCAGCAGCTCGGCCTCTACGCCACGCTGGACGGCACCCAGGGGGCCCGCCGCGTGCTGATACGCAGCGACGGTACCGCCATGCTCATCGGCAGCGGCGAAGCCCGGCTCTATGTTCCCTGATCCTACCACGCAGGAGGCATCTCATGGCAGCTTTTCTCCTTTTTGACCTGATCGTACTGGCCGTGCTGGTGATCTTCACCCTGCGGGGCGCCTGGCGCGGGCTGGTGCTCTCCCTGTGCTCTCTGCTGGCGGTGGTGGTGGCGTTCGCCGGGGCCAGCTTTCTGGCCCGCACCGTCTCTCCCATGGTGGCCCAGGCCCTGGAGCCGCGCTTCGCCGCCGCTATCGAGACCCGTCTGGAGGACGCGCTGGAACAGCGTGTGGCAGAGGGGGAGCAGGCCGTGCTCACCACCGAAGACGTCCCCCTGGAGGGTGTGCTGGACATCCTGCGCGATATGGGGCTCTACCAAAATCTGATCGGCGCGGTGGACCGTGCCGTGGAACAGGGCGTGGCGGAGATCGCCGCCAGCGCCGCGGCGGCGGTGGCCGCCGCCGTGGCCCAATCGGTCGCCTACCTGGTGCTCTTCCTGGCGGGATTTCTCCTCCTGCTGGCGGCATGGACTTTGGTGAGCCGCGCTCTGGATCTGGTCGCCCGGCTGCCGGGGCTGCATTTTCTCAACAAAACGCTGGGCGGCCTTTTCGGGCTGATCCAGGGGTGTATTCTTCTGTTCGTCGCGGCCTGGCTGATCCAGTTTTCCGGCCATCTGATCCCGGAAGAGACGGTGGAACAGACCCGCCTGCTTCGCTTTTTTATGGACACCAACCCCTTCGCTCTCTTGAGCGGACTGTAACGCCGCACCGGCGTGCAAAGGAAATTCAGGTGACTTATGACGATTCCAAACTTGCTCTCCCTGCTTCGCCTGGCCTTGGTGCCGGTATTTGCCCTGGTCTACTTCTCCTGCGCTCCCAACGCCCATCTCTGGTCCGCCGTTCTCTATCTGGCCGCGTTTGTCACGGATGTGGCCGACGGCTGGATCGCCCGGCGCTTCAACCAGATCACCCGTCTGGGCCGCATTCTGGATCCGATGGCCGACAAGCTGATGACCTTCATCGTGATCCTCTGCCTTACTGCGGACGGAGTGATCCCTGTATGGGCGGTCGTGATCTTCTTCTGCAAGGAACTGGCCATGGCCATCGGCGGCTATCTCATGTATCGGGCGCGGGGGGACGTGATCTCCTCCAACTGGCTGGGCAAGAGCGCCACCGGCGTGTTCTTCGTGGTGTGCGCCGCTCTGGTCCTTTTCCCCGCTATTCCAAGGCCCTGGGCCGTGCGGATGATCTCCGCGGCCCTCGTCCTGACGGTAGCCGCCTTTTTCAGCTATCTGTACCAATTTGTCAAGGGATTGGAAAAAAGAAAATCCCACTGATTCATACGCAGTTCATAATTTCGGATTAGAATCATTTCTCAAAAGGAATGTTATCTCAGGGGCGTTCCGCTGCGATTCGGAAGCGCTCCGGAAGGAGTTGAAATAGATGCAACCCACACTTTGCTCCAGATGTCACAAAAACGTCGCCGTCATCTTCATTCAGAAGATGGAGGGCGGCACCACGAAGAGTGAAGGCCTCTGCCTGAAATGCGCCAAAGAAATGGGCATCAAGCCCGTGGAAGATATGATCCAGAAAATGGGTATCACCGACGAGGACCTGGAGGGCCTGACCAACGAGATGATGTCGGCCTTCGGCGGCGCCGAGGGCATGGAGGGCCTGATGGCCCAGGATGAGGACGGCGACGAGGACGACGAGGACGGCAAGACCGCTACCTTTCCCTTCCTGAATAAGCTGTTCGGCTCCGCCCAGAACCCCGGCCAGCCCCCTGAGCGTGAGGCTTCCCGCCCCGCCCGGGAGGAAAAGGAAAAGAACGGCAAGGGCGAAAAGCAGCCCAAACGCAAATTCTTGGAAAATTACTGCATCTCCCTGACGCAAAAGGCCGCCGACGGCAAGCTGGACCGCATCGTGGGCCGGGATGAGGAGATCCAGCGCACCATTCAGATCCTGAACCGCCGCCAGAAGAACAATCCCTGCCTCATCGGCGAGCCCGGCGTGGGCAAGACCGCCATTGCGGAAGGTCTGGCGCAGAAGATTTATGAGCGGGACGTACCCTACAAGCTGCTGGATAAGGAGGTCTACCTGCTGGATCTGACCGCCCTGGTGGCGGGCACCCAGTTCCGGGGCCAGTTTGAAAGCCGCATGAAGGGGCTCATCGAGGAGATCCGCAAGCTGGGCAATATCATTCTGGTCATCGACGAGGTCCACAACATCGTGGGCGCCGGAGATGCCGAGGGAAGCATGAACGCGGCCAATATCCTCAAGCCCGCTCTGAGCCGCGGAGAGATCCAGGTCATCGGCGCCACCACCCTTACGGAGTACCGCAAGTACATCGAAAAGGACTCCGCCCTGGAGCGGCGCTTCCAGCCCGTCATCGTGGAGGAGCCCTCCATTGAGGATTCCGTCAAGATCATCCAGGGCATCGCCCCCTACTATGAGCACTATCATTTCGTGTACATCTCCCCGGAGATGTGCCGCCTGGCCGTGACCATGAGCGAGCGGTATATCACCGACCGCTTCCTGCCCGACAAGGCCATCGACCTGATCGACGAGGCCTGCTCCGACGTGAACCTGCACAATAAGGGCCTGGCCCGCAGCGTGGAGGTCAAAAAGGAGCTGGAATCCCTCTCCAAAGAGCGCGAAGACCTGATGAGCGAGGCCAACCAGCGGGACTACAAGCGCCAGACCGCCCTGAAGAGCAACGAGCAGCGCCAGGCGGAGATCCGCCGGGAGCTGGCCAAGCTCAACGCCGAGCACGATTCCCTCACGGGAAACCCCGCCACGCAGGAGGCCCTGCGCTCCAACGAGCACCGGCAGGCCAGCTACCAGCGGGAGCTGGCCAACCTGAACCGGGAGCGGGAGACCCTGCTCTCCGATGAGGGGGCCGGCCACGACTACGAGCGCCTGGCCGCCATCAAGAGCCGGGAGATCCAGCTCCAGGAGGAGCTGGGCCGTCTGGACGCCCAGAGCGCGCCTCCCCTGACGGTGGAGCACCTGGCCCGGGTCATCGAGCTGTGGACCAAGATTCCCGCCAGTCAGATCCAGGAGGCGGAGTACGAGCGTCTGGCCCAGCTGGAGGAGCGTCTCAAGGAACACCTGATCGGCCAGGACGACGCCGTCCACGCCGTGGCCAACGCCGTGCGGCGGGGCCGGGTGGGCATCGCCTCCAAACGCAAGCCCGTTTCCTTCATCTTTGTGGGCTCCACCGGCGTGGGCAAGACCGAACTGGTCAAGCGGCTTGCTCAGGATCTGTTCCACTCCCCCGAATCGCTGATCCGGCTGGACATGTCCGAGTTCATGGAGAAGTTCAGCGTCTCCCGCATCATCGGCTCCCCTCCGGGCTACGTAGGCTACGATGAGGCCGGCCAGCTGACCGAGAAGGTGCGGCGCAAGCCCTACTGCGTCATCCTCTTCGACGAGATCGAGAAGGCCCATCCGGATGTGCTGAACATCCTGCTTCAGATCCTGGACGACGGTCACATTACCGACGCCCAGGGCCGCAATGTGAACTTCGAGAACACCGTCATCGTCATGACCTCCAATGCGGGCAGCAGCTCCAATGCCTCCGGCAGCGTGGGCTTCGGCCGCACTGCGGGCGAGCAGGGCCGTGAGCGGGCCATGAAGGCGCTGGAGAGTTTCCTGCGGCCGGAATTCATCAACCGGGTCGATGAGATCGTTTACTTCAACCGTCTCAGCGAGGACAACTTTAAAGCCATCGCTTCCATCATGCTGGACGAGCTGAAAACCACCCTGGCGGAAAAGGGTATTACCTTCACCTGGGACGACGTTCTGCTGGACTACCTGGTCAAAAAGTCCTATTCCCAGACCTACGGCGCCCGTAATCTGCGCCGTCAGATCCAGAAGGACCTGGAGGATGCGATTGCCACCAAGCTGATCGAGAGCTACAAGGCCCCCATCCACAGTCTCCACGCCACCGCCGATGGCGCGCATGCCTTGGTGGAGGCTCAGTAATCAGCTTCAAAATGCGAGGCGCTCCGCCCTGCGGAGCGCCTCGCATCTGCTGTGACCGGGTCAAAAAAGCCGTGCCCCGTGCTGTATGCACGGGGCACGGCTTTTTCAAGCGCTTCAGTCCTCTTCTTCGCCCTTCTTGCGGCCGATCATGATGATCAGGCCAGCGGCGGACAGGGAGGCCGCCAGGGCCAGCAGGCCCAGGGTCGCGGTGGGATCCACCGCGCCGGCAACTGCGCCGGTCTGCGGCAGGTCGCCCAGCGGGGGCTCCTCTTCGGGGATCTCCACCTCTTCCGCAGGAGGCTCAGGCGTGGGCACCGGCTCCACAGGAGCGGGCTCCAGCGGTGTGGGCTCCTCGGGGATATCCGTCTCCACCGGCTCCGGAGTGGGGGTGACGCTGGGCTTCGGAGTGGGCTTCGGGGTGGGCTTCGGAGTCGGATGCACAGGCGGATCGTAGGGGGTAGGCGTCGGAGTGGGCACGACCTTTTCGTCGTGCAGCTCGTAGACCAGCGTGAGCACATAGATGGTGTCCGGCTCTTCCAGCTTTACGCCATCCTGCGGCTGGCTCTTCTGGCTCTGGTACACATAGGTGCTCCGGCCGTCCGTGCTCTTGTAGCTGTTCGGATTCAGGTCGCTCAATTTGATCTCCTGATCCTTGCTGCCCTCGACGGTGTCTCCGGTCACCTTCAGGGTGTCCGCCGTGATCAGGGTTCCGTTCTCATCGTAGTGGTAGTACTCCCGGTCCACGCGGTAGAGATACTGATCACTGGCGCGGTAGGTGTTGGTGATGGTCAGGCCGTCCGCCGCGCTGCCGCCGTAGGTGACCTCGTAGTAGTCGCCGCCGAACTTCACCATGTTCATGGCGATGGAGGAGCCGCCTTCGTTATCGCCGCCCAGGTCGGGGGTCATAATGGACTGCGCGCCCCACTCCTGAACGGTATACCGGATCTCATGGCCGTCGCTGGAGAGCGCATACTTGGGCAGATTCGTCCAGGTATAGCTCCAGGTACCTTCTTCACCGGCCGTGAGCGTGACCGGGTTCGTCACGCCCTCCATTGCCACCCAGTTCTCATCGCCGTACAGATATACGGTGACCGACTCGGGCAGGACGATCCCCTCGGGGGCATTCCAGATCTTGGTGACCGTCAGTTCTGCGATGTACTCCTGTTCGATGGTATTGAGGAAGACGTTTCCGGCCCCCTCCGTCACCGTATACACATGGCCGTTGGAGGCATGGACCTTGCCGTCCGCGCCGACGACCTCTTTCACCACGTAGGTGTACTCGTTGCGGCCGTCATCATACTTGGGCAGCTGAGCGCCGTCGGCGTCGGTGGTAATGGTCTTGGCCCAAGCCGTTCCGTCCTCGTTCCGATCGGCGTCGGTGAGGGTGATCTCCAGGCTGAATCCGTCGTCCTGCGTCGTGCCGACCCAGCGGGTCAGGGTAAACTTGGCCTCGGCTGCGGCGGGGCCCTTCCACATCTTGGTCACCGTGACCTCGACATGATCCTGCTGCAGGGTGTTGGTCACAGAATAGCCATTGATGACCACGTCGTAAGTGCTGCCGCCCCAGGTAACCGTGGTCTTCCCGGTGGCTGCATCCGTCACCGCGCCGCTCTCCTGGATGGTATAGGCAAATTCATGGCCGTCCATCGCAGAGTAGGCGGGAAGGTCCTCATACAGATAGGTAAAGGTGCCGTCGTCGTTCGCCGTAACCGTGGGCGCAGCAGGCGCGTCCACGCCGGTCAGTTCCGTGCCGTCCCGCAGGATGAGGAAGGAAGCGTCCGCACCGGTATGGGCGGCAGCGCCGTCCACCCAGGTCTTGGTGATGCTGATATCCTTGGTACCGGCGTTAAAGGTGTTGACGAAGCGGATGACGCCGTCCTCACCGGTGGTGTTGGCAGGCGTATAACGAGCCGCCAGAGCGGTCTCCTCCATGGTCTCCACGATGGTATAGATGTTCTTCGTGCAGGTGTTGCCGTTGAAGGTGTACTGGTCCAGATCCTCAAAGGTCAGGCTGCCGATGCCCGTAGTCTCATCATACACCATGGCCTTGGTCTGGTTTGTGGTCACGCCGTTCTTATGGAGGGTAAAGGTCAGCGCGGGCCGGTAAGCGGGATCCCCGCCGCTCCATTCCTTGGTGGCGGAAACGCTCACCTTGCTCTGCCCCACCGTGTTGACCACGTTCCAGACATAACCGCTCTGCACATTGCCGGAGGAGCTGTAGGTAACCGTATAGGTCTCGCCATCGGCGCCGTAGGGCTTGAATTCGGCCCCGTTCTCCAGCGCTTCGCCGCCCAGCAGCTCCCGGACGGTATAATTGATGCGCTTGCCGTCGTCATAAGCAGGCACCGAGATCGTAGTGGTCCAGACCGGCTCCCCTTCGTTTGTAACCGGGAGGTACACGGTCCGCGGCGCTACGTTGTCGCTGTTGGCAGCGCTGACCGTAAAGGCAACGGTATCATGGCTGCTGCGGGCGTCCACCCAGGTCTTGGAGATGGTCAGGCTGGCGGTATCGCCTTCCAGAATATTGGTGATATCGTAATCACCCACGTTCTTGGCCTCACCCTTCCCGTAGCTGGCGGTATAATTGGGAACCGCATCTTCGCGCACGGTATAGGTGATCTTCGCACCGGTTTCATCGTACTTGGGCAGATCCTCCCACTTGTAGTGGGTCTCCTCGGCCCAGGCCCAGGTGCCCGCCGTGGCGACGATGCCGCCGGCCGGTCCTCCCTCGCCCTCGGGTGCGCCGTCCAGCAGTTCCAGTCCGTCCAGGCCCGCGACGCCGATGAAGCGGGCCGCCGCCAGTGCGCCGGACAGGACCGCATCGCCGCCGTCGGCAGTGGGCTCCGCGGTGGGCTCGACTGTGGGCTCGACTGTGGGCTCGATCGTGGGCTCGACTGTAGGTTCGGTGCTGGGCGTTTCGGTGCTTTCCGGCGTTGCGTCGTTCAGCTCCACGCTCTGGTTACGGTCGGCGGTCAGGACCCTCGCCTGCCCCTCGACTTCCACTTCGTTTGCATAGAGCCGGACGGTAATGGACCCGGGCCGGGTGTCGTTGGTGTTGCCCTCGTCGTCCCAGCGCTTGTCACCCTCGATGGTCAAGCTGCCCTTGAGGGTGTTGGTGATGGTCACGCTGCCATCCTGGTTGTTTTTATAGCCGACCTCGAACCAGTCGCCGTCATCCAGGGCGATCTTGCCGTTGCTCTCGCCCTGCTCCTTGACGGTGTATTCAATGGCCTCGCCGTTGGCGTCGGCAGTCGGAATCGCGTAGGTCTGCGCGTCTTCGCCCGTTCCGACCGTAATCTCGGTACCCTTCAGGGCATACACGGGCAGGCCGGTGAAAGAGAACGCCGGGCTGCTCTCCGTGACCTCAGCGGTGATGCCGGTGGCCTTACCGTTGGCATACAGCTCGATCGTGGCGGTCTTGTCCGCGCTGTCCAGCGCCGCGGCCACCCAGACCTTGGTACCGGCGATCGAGGCATTCTTGGGGTCGGTGATGGTATTGGTCAGCTTCCCGGTCGCCTGGTCACAATGGATCGTATAGGTGTGATCGTTGAATGTCACGGTGCCGTTGACAGGCTTGTTATCTGCGCCCAGCTCCGCCACGGTATAGTGGACCTCATTGCCGGAATTGTCATACGTGGGAACGCGGAAGGTGTGGGACCAGCCGGGAGCGCTCAGCACAGCAGAATCCACGATGGTGCTGCCGTGCATCACCGCGACGGTAACGCTGCTCTGGTCGGCGGCGGGACCTTCCCATTCCTTCGTGACGGTGATGTCCGTCTTTGCGTCTCTGACATTGGTGATGGTATTGCCCGCTGTGGAGACCAGCGGGACGGCCGGTGTGACGGTACGGTAGCCGGTCACCTCCCGCTCCACGGCCACATAAGCGATATCCTTGCCATCCTCGTCCTTGGTAGGCAGTTGTATGGTGGTATCGCTCCAGCCGTTCCCTTGGGTCAGCTCCAGCGTATCCACAGGCGCTTTCACCGCGTCGTAGATCGGCGTTCCGTCCTGGGTGGCGCCGGTCATCACATAAATGTCGACGGAAACCGTCGTGCCGTCCGTGGGCGCGCTGCCGGCGGGCAGCCAGCTCTTGGTGACGGTGAAGCTCTTCTTCTGCGGATCGCGGGTGTTCCGAACGATATGGGGGGCATTCGCGGTGATCTCCGTGCTGCCCACATAGACCTTGCCCCACTTCACCGTGATCGCCGTCTGAGCGTCGCTGAGAGAAGGGGTAATGAAGCCGGAAGGGGCCTGGGTCTCAGTCAGGGTATATGCATGGCCGGACGGGATGTTCGTAATATTGACAAAGCCATTTTCGTTGGAAAATACCGTTCCACTGCTCCAAGCATTCGCTTGCGCATGGGAGCACGCTGCGCAGTCGGTATTATGCACCAGCGTGAACTGTGCGTCTTTCTGCGGCGTTCCCTTTTGGTCCGTCTTCAGAATAAGGCTCGCAGTGCTCGCTTCCATGCCGTGGACGCTCGGTCTCAGGAACTCGCCCGTCTTCAGATCATCTGGACTGGTGGGCCAGTTCCCGTCCGTGTCCGCCACCATATACTTCAGTGTAGCTAATCGATTTGTATCCTCCACAGCGGCAGGGCTCGTATTCAAATTATCCAGACGAATACGGTAGCGATACGTATAGCCGAGCGTTCCGCTGACCATCTTACCATCCTGCACCACGACGTTTGTAATCCTGGGGTCATACTCCGAGTTCAGGATATTCCATTCAAAGGACCTTCCATCTGCAGCGAATGTCACCGCGTTATTGATGTAAGAACCGCTGCTTTTGCCTGCAACCGGAACCGCTTCAAGATACTCGATCTTTTCGCCCATCTCGTCATTGACCTTCCACGCCTGGGCGGCCGTTGCGATTTGAGCGGCAATATCAGAAAAGCTGTCAAACAGGCCGGTGGCCTGCCCGTTGTATGCCTCTGTAGAAAAGGCGCTCAACCACTGTCCTACGGTTGTACTTTTGGTCGTCTTCGGATTGGCACTCTTCCAGTCGCCAAAGGGTTTTTTATCCCAAACAACTGTATAGGTTCCATCATTATTCTTTTCCTTGCCAAAGCAAATAGAATACAGCCTGGAAAGGCTTGTGATACTGCGAATCGCCGCGGCCTCGTCGCCTACGTCTTCTGCGTCCGCTTCTGTAGTGCTACTACCGCCGCCCTTCGCCCCGCTAATACTGCTGGTGCTGGAGCTGTCGTTCGAGACGTGGTACGTAGGATTGCCATCGGTGAGCAGAATCGTATACAGGTAGTTGATACCCTGAATCTTCTGATAGGCATCGCTCAGAACATAACCGGAATCGCCCCGGCCCGCCTTCAGCAGGTTCTTCGCCAGCATCAGGCCGCCCTCGATGTTGGTGCCGCCGTTTTTAGAATTGCCGTGGGCGACTTCAACTCCGTTGATTGCTGCGATGGCGGCATCCATTCCCGGCTGTGTCCTAATATCCACCCAGTTCAGCTCCCGCCGAGCGTTGGAGCCAAAGGAGACGACGGCCACCATACGACGTTCGCCTTCCTTAGCGCCGGTCTCATTGGCAAACTGATTCAGGAAACTCAGGGCCGCGGCCTGCGCATCGGCCAACCGGGAACGATAGGCGCACGTTCCAGCGGTTGTCGTGGTTACTTCATTGTGTTCCCAGAGCGTCTTGTGGCAATGCCGACAATCATAGCGTCCGCCTAAACCGTAGCTATGCCAGTGCTCCTTATAAGTATTCCCTGAGGTACCAGAGCAATAATACTCCGTGTGAGATTCCCCTTGATGGATAGGGTCATCCTCTTCCTTGCCACAGTTGACACAGTCATCCATAGAATTTGACACATCAATCGCCAAGGCCACCGCTGCATCAGGCGTAGACGCCGGGATTTCCGTCAATTTCTGGTTGGTCTGCACCTGAAGGGTAACGATAAATTCGTTTTCCGTTGTGGTCCCCTCAACCATTTTAGTCATTTTGACTACGATTCCGTCTTCCCCCAATGTCCCCTCTTGATACTGGGTTCCATCGGTATCGTAGTAAACAGTTCCGCCTGGGTTGCTGATCTGCTGATTGCTGCTCTCCGCCGCCGCCGCCGTGATGGGCAGCATGCCCAGCAGCAGCACGGCTGTCAGCAGCAGGGACAGGGTCCGTTTCATTCTTTTTGCCATCTTGTTTCAATTCCTCCTTAAAATAAGAGAAGTGGAACAGTGGCAGCCGGACCGGCGTGGCGGTCGCCCGCTGTAGCCTCCTGGCTTTGCGTCCCGCCCTTTCGGACGGTTTGCCTTTGCACGGTGTTCATGGGGCCGCTTGGTGTGCTCAGTCTTGCTCTGGTTGCTTACTCTCTTCCGTTGCTGCCTGCTCCAGCAGGGCGCTGTCGATGAGGCGAATCAGCTCCAAGGCGCTCCGGAAGGGCTGTGTCTTTTGTCCATCCGTCCAGGTCACGGTTCCCTGCCATGTGGCATTCTGCGTATTCAGGATCTGTACCACAAAGGTCTCCCGTTTTCCTGCCGCCTGTTTCATAGGCAGCCATCACCTCCCGTCCTGCCTGCTGCGCAGGTCTTACGGTATCTACTGTGCTTCTTACTATAAAGTCCAGCAGATACATTTCGGTTACATTTTAAAAATTCGCCGTCACTTTTTCTTTTTTCTTGTTGGCGCTGCCCTGCATCGGCGCGGCGCCGGCCGCTGCCGCCGCGTCCGGCCGGGTCCGCTCGCAGAATGGCATGCGCCAAACAGCGTAAAATCAGGCTGCCCGGCAAAGCCGGGCAGCCTCAGCTTGTCGAAAAAGGCCAAAGGCCTTTTTCGACAGAGGGATGCATGACGGACAGGGCTCGATTCTTGCAGAAAAGTCGCCCTGTCCGTTATGAGAGGTGTCATTTCCGACGCGCATGTCGCCGGAAATGACGGAGCTTCCTTTCCTTCCGTCGTCTGCGGACGACGGAACTCTGCGAGGCTCTTCTCCAGGAGGGCTTTTCGACAGCCTGACACCCGGGACAGATGTCCCGGGTGTTTTTCCGCTCCATTCCAATCAGGTTAGGGTATAGCTCCCCCGGACCAGCACGGTGAGGTCGGTGACGGCCTTCAGGCCCCTGCCTTCGGCCGTGGTGAGATAGAGGTGGTTGGGCTCCACCGCCCCGCCGGAGGCCAGGGTGCCGCCGCCGGTGGTATCGATGAGCCCCGGGGCCGAGGCCGCCACCGCAGTGGCCGAGCCGGAGCGCAGCAGGAACTCGAAGCCGGTGGCGCCGGTGAGCTGCCGACCTGCCGCCACATTCACCACTGTAAAGGCGGAGGAGGTCCCCGCCATGCCCGTCCCAGCCGAGCCGGACAGCTTCTGCTCCATGTCCCGCTCGTACCGGGCGATGGAGGCATCCAGCCGGTCCACCAGCGCCTGCTCCCGCTGGTCCAGTCTGTCATCTACGTCGGAGAGAATCTGAGGCGCCGTCACTTCGTTTATGTAGCTCATGGTCACCAGCGGGTCAGTCTGGGTCCCCTGGGACGCCCCCAGGAACACCGCCGCCGCTCCCACCGCCAGCACAGCCGCCAA
>NZ_JALFGV010000136.1:0-7104 GCF_022777125.1 Lawsonibacter sp. | reverse complement strand
CGTTCAGTTGTACAATTTTCTCGGACATGGTTTACAGACTCCTTTCAGAATGGTGTGTCGCAACTTCATTCTACCAGAGTTCTGCAAACCATGTCTCTTTTTATCCTCTTTTATATTTGCGCAACTTATTTTACCTTATCGCCGCACAAATGTGCGGCGGCTCAGGCTGTCGGAAAAGGCCTTTGGCCTTTTCCGACAGAGGGATGCATGACGGACAGGGCTCGATCCTTGCAGAGAAGTCGCCCTGTCCGTCATGAGAGGTGTCATTTCCGATGCGTATGTCGCCGGAAATGACGGGGCCTCCTTTCCTTCCGTCGTCTTCGGACGACTCAACTCTGCGGGGCTCTTCCCCAGGAGGGTTTTTCGACAGGCTGAAGCCGCCGCACAAATGTGCGGCGGCTCTGGTTTTACAGCTGTGCGGCCTTTTCCTTGAGGAAGCCGCGCAGCCAGGGGCCGGCGGCCGGGTGGTCCAGGGCAAAGTCAATGGTGGCCTCCAAAAAACCGTTCAGGTTGCCGGTGTCATAGCGGCGCCCCTCAAAGTCTACCGCCACCATTCTGCTGTTCTGGCACAGTTCCCGCAGTCCGTCCGTGAGCTGGATCTCCCCGCCGTATCCGGGCTTCACCCGTTCCAGGATATCGAAAATGTCCGGCGTGAGTACATAACGCCCCAAAATGGCATAGTTGGAAAACATCTGCTCCGGGCTGGGCTTTTCGTTCATATCGGATACTGAGAAGACCCGCTCTTCCAAAGGAGCGATCTTCACGGAGGAATAGCGGGAGATCGCCTCGGTCGCCACCCGCTGTACTCCCACGGCGGACGCGCCGTATTTCTCCGCAGCCTCCACAAGCTGCAGGGTCACCGGCTTCTTCGCCCGCATGATGTCGTCCCCCAGCAGCACCGCGAAGGGCTCGTCCCCCACGAAGCGGCGGGCCCGGCCGATGGCGTGGCCCAGTCCCTTCGTCTCCTTCTGGCGGACATAAAAGATATTGGCCAGATCGGCCGCGCCGCGGACCTCGGCCAGTTCCTTGTCCTTGCCCGCTTGGTTGAGCCGGGTCTCCAGTTCGGGGTAGTAGTCAAAATAGTCGTCCATGGCGGATTTGGCCCGGTTGGTGACGATCAGGATGTCCTCAATGCCGGAGGCCACCGCCTCCTCGATGATGTACTGGATCACCGGCTTATCCACCATGGGGAGCATCTCCTTGGGGACCGTCTTGGTCGCGGGGAGCATCCGGGTCCCAAGCCCGGCGGCGGGGATCACCGCCTTGCGTACCTTCATGGAAACGACCTCCTTGCCTCAGCAGCGCACCCGGCGCAGCATGGGCTGAAAATATTTGATCTTCGGGATGGCATAGAGCAGCAGCATCCCCAGCACATAGCAGGCCCCCAGCTCGCCCAGCGCCACGGTAAGGCCGTTATAGGCGAACATCCCCCAGAAACCGGGGCCGAACCCCGCCTCGTACCAGGCCAGCATGGCCCCGATGATAACTCCATTGGAGAGCACGGCCGGCAGGGGCGCCAGCCACCTATGGCGCACGCGGGCGGTGATCAGCGCGGCGATCAGCGTAGCGGCAGAGCCGCATACCACGTCCACCAGTCCGTAGGGAGAGAGCAGGTTGGCAATCAGGCAGCCTACGAAGAGGCCGGGGGCAGCGGTTGGGAACAGGAACGGCAGTACACACAGCGCTTCGGCAAAGCGGAACTGTACCGGCCCGTAAGTCAGGCCGAAGATGGAGCCGGAGTAGGTCAATAAGGCGTACAGGGCCGCCACGGCGGCGGCCAGGGTGATCTGTCGGGTGTCGAACTTGCGCATGGTCAGGGATACCTCCATTTTCGTATTTAGAGAACGACGGGCACGCCCGCCGAACGAACACGGTAAAAACCGTGCTTGGACCGGATGTGGAAACCAGTCAAAGGTATCTTACCATGTTTCTGCGGAAAAATCCAGAGGGCGGGCCATCTTTATGGCCCGCCCTTGTGTAAGAGTACAATACATATTGGACAGTCGAATAAAAAGGATGAAGGAAATGGCCTCATCGGATAAAGTTGAGTTACCACACAACAACTTGATGAGAGGGGGCCATATCCTTCATGAGCAAGCGTATAACACAGGACATGGCATATCGGCAATCCCTGATGCAATACGCGGGAAAATATGGCGTGAGCCGAGCCGGCCGGAAGTACAACAGGAGCCGGTCGTATATCTACTTCTGGAAGGGGCGTTGGGATGGAACGGTGCAGTCTCTGTCCTGCCAGTCCGGACGCCCCACAGCCATCCCAACCAACATACAGAAGCGGAATTGAAGCTGAGCCGGATATGGGCCGCAGAAACCCCAAGTTAGGTATGGTGGAACTGTGGCACCGCCTGCGGCAGCGGGGCTATACCCGCCGCCCGGAGAGCTTGTTCCGGGTCATGCGCAAGCTGGGGCTGTTCCCGCAGGCCGAGAAGAAACCAGTCTACAAGCCAAAGCCCTATGAGCAGATGACCTATCCCGGCCAGCGGGTCCAGGTAGATGTGAAGGTCGTCCCTCTGCGTTGCATCGCAAACCCTGAACTGCGGCTTTACCAGTATACCGCCATTGACGAGTTCACACGGCTGCGTTTCCTCGCCGCCTATCCGGAGCAGTCTGCCGATTCCTCAGCAGACTTTCTGCAAAAACTGACGGCATGGTATGATCGCAGAGGAATTCAGGTGGAATGTGTTCAGACAGATAACGGATTTGAGTTCACGAATTGCTGTTCCAACAGCAAGAAGGATATTCCCGCCCGGTTTGAACTGGCGGCGAAGCGTCTTGAAGGCCGGCATAAACGGATTCGTCCTTATACGCCCAGACATAACGGCAAGGTGGAGCGCAGCCACCGTGAGGATCAGAAGCGGTTCTATTCCTGCCATTCCTTCTTCTCTCCGGATGACTTCGCCAAACAACTTGCCGTCCATAACCGCCGCTCCAACAATCTACCCATGAGGACTTTACACTGGCTTTCTCCTAACCAGTTCGCTGTCCAATATCTTTGACAAACCTACAAAGACGCAAAAAACGAAGCGGAAGAGACGATACGTCCGGGGACTTCCGGCCCCGGACGTATCGGTTGGATCAGGCGAAGAAAGCATGGGCGCCGATGGTGGCCACATAGGGCCGGTTGCGGGAGGCCCAGCTATAGGGGGACATGTTGGGGTTGACAAAGTAAAGAGCATCCCCGGCGGTATTGGCGCCGTCCAGGCAAAGCTTGGCGGCGATGACGCTCTCGGCGCTGGGCGTACGGTTAATGCTGCCCGTCATGGCGGGGGTAAACTGATTCCGCTGGAAAATGACCTCATAGACCGTGTTGGGGAAACGGGGGCTGGCCACCCGGTTGAGCACCACATTGCCAACGGCGATCTTGCCGTCCAGCGATTGGTTGCCGCTCTCAGCGTAGATGATGCGGGAGAGCCAGTAAACCACGTCCTCCTGATAGGCCAGCGTACCGGATGGGATGGGGCTGCTGCCGGAAGTGATTTCTACCGCAGAGCTGGCGCCGTTCCAATTGATATAGGCGCCCAAGGCCCGTCCCAGCACCCGTATGGGGACCAGAATATCGTAGCCCTGCACCTGTACGCCCTCCGGCACATAGAGATAGCGGCCGTTGGCCTCGATATACTTGGCGCCGGGCTTGATATAGAGGGCCAGGCCTTCTGTGGTGACCTCTGCCCGATGGTTGGCCCAGACGGCGGCGGCATCGGGATACAACGCCTGCACGATGGGCCAATAGGAGACGTAGACGGTCTGGTCGATGACCTGCGCGGCGATCTCCGTCTCAAGGACAGCTCCATTGAGGATAAAGCTGACGCCACGTTCGGCTGCCGCCGCCTGCCCGCCCAGAGCGATGCAGAGCGTCAGGCAAAGTGCCGCGCAAATGGCTCGTTTTTTCATGACAAGGGTTCCTCCTGTTACAGTTTGTTACGCGATGCTTCACAAATTGTAACCACATTGTAACTACTTTTAACCCTAAAAGTCAAGCCGAAAATTTGGGGAAAGATTCCAATCCGTTGCGGCACAGCCGTTTGAAGGGACAATAAAAAATATTGGAACGAACTTTTTCATCCATTGCCGTATAAAAATCGACTGCAAATGATAACAAAAGGTTACGCCCGGACGATACTCGTCCGGGCGTTGCTGGGAAAAGGTTCAACGATAAAACCAATGGCAGCCGATGGTGGTTACATAGGTGCGCTGATTCATCGCCCAGTGGTTGCTGGTCAGAGCTGGGGCCAGAAAGTAGAGACTGTCTCCCACTGCGTTGGCCCCTTCCAGGCAGAGTTTGGCCGCCACGATACTGCTCGGAGCAGGAGCGTCGTAGATCGTGCCGTTCCGCACGGGTTCAAACTGGCCGCCCCAGCGGCTGTCAAAGATAACACTGTAGATCGTATTGGGAAAATCAGCGGAAGCGGCCCGGTTGAGCACCACGTTGCCAATGGCGATCTGCCCCAGCAGGGATTCCCCGCGGCTCTCTGCGGAGATGATACGGGAGAGCCAGTAGAGGTCGTCCTCATTGTAGTAGGAGTCGGCATGTGTGAGCACGGAGGCTCCGCCGGTCACAGAAACTGAGCCGGTGGCGGCGTCCCAATCCACCTGGGCGCCCAGGGCGGCACCCAGCGTCCGGACCGGTACCAGAACACGTCCGGACCGTACCTGCACGCCGTCGGGCACATAGAGACAACGGCCGTTCGCCTGTATGTAAGGGTCGCCTGGGCGGGCGGTCAGGTTCAGATCCCAGGCAGAAACAACTGCCTGCCCATCCGACCAGGACACCGCGGCATCGGGACGCAGGGCTTCCGTCACCGTGCGTATGGGGACATAGGTGGTGTTGTTGCTCAGGTAGCTGCCGGAGGCCTCCAGCGCCGTACCGTCGATGGTAAGCGGAGCGGCGGCCGCAGCCACATTCTGCCCGCCCGCCAGCAGCGCCGCGCTCAGAGCGGCGGCGATCAATTGCTTTTTCATGGTCGTTCCTGCCTTTCTGGATTTGTAACCAGATTGTAACTGTTTTGATACAGATTTGGCAAGGTACAATATTTTCCTGCAGGAGGGGCGACTTTTCGAAGGTTTTTGAAAATTCCCTCTTGACGGAGCCGGAAAAACTGTTATAATAATCTCTGCTGTCCATTGAAAGAAAACCAAATTACAATGATTTGGAGTAGTATCGAAGTGGTCATAACGAGCACGACTGGAAATCGTGTAGCCGCTAACACGGCTCGAGGGTTCGAATCCCTCCTACTCCGCCATAAAATCAAAACGGTATAGATGCCACTGGCGAAAAGCCAGTGGCATCAACCGTTTCCGGGCTTTTTTCGCTCAGAAATTCACGAATGAATCCATAGATGCCAACCACTGTTTCCCCCTACCTGGTGGGATTCGAACCCCCTTTTTTCGGCGATTGGCATATTCGGAACCATGTGGCGCCCTTTTTGAAGCGGTTATTTTCAAAAAGGGCGCTATTTTTCTATCAATAGAATACACAAAGTTTGAGGCGTCAATTTGTTGGTCACGACGGGCCATCGAATTGGCGCCCTTTTTGTTTTCAGACAAATTCAAAAAGGGCACTGAATGTCAGGAGGTAGTAAATGAACCGAGAACAGTTTTTTCAGGAGCTTCGCACCGCTCTCCACCGTGAGGGATTCACTCCGCAGCCGGAACAGGATGAATTGCTTCCTGTGGAGTGGGATGGTCTCCCTCTCTGCCGGATCACAGCGGACGGAGGCGTTCGCTACTGGCAGGAGGATGTAGCGATGCCGGAACGGGAACGGGCCTGTGAGCGAGCCACCGATCTGGCCTGCACCGTGCGGGAGTACATGACGCTGCTGGAACAGGCTCCGCCCCTGCAAGCCCAAAGCCTGACCGGTGACTACCGTCTGCTGGCTGACTTCAACGGAGCCGTGCTGGCTGCCCATCCCACCCGGCTTGGCGTCCAATTCGTCACATGGGACTGGAGCTTTGACCGCACAGGTCTCAACCAGGGCAATTACTTTCAGGAAAATTATGCAGGTGCCAAGCAGGACTTCGCCATCCGCGCCGGCCTCATTTCCAAACAGCAAATCTTCAATCAGGAGCAGCTTATCGAAATCTACCGATGCTGCTCTGATACCTTGGACGCTGGTTTTGATTTGACTGCCGAGCAGGAAAAGTGCATCCGGGGCGTTCAGGAGCAGATTGCCATTGCGGCTCCCGATGCCCTGGAGCGCATAAGAGAGCAGGAGCAGCACCCCATGGAATCCTACAACCAAGAACCGATCATGTAATATTCAGGCGCCGGAGTTTTAGAAATAAGACTCCGGCGCTTTTTTGCTTTACTGAAAGGAGCACACCACCAATGACACGCTACTTCATGCGGGATACACCGCTGTGCCAGATGGAACAGCAGATGATGACCCCGCCCTATTTCAAGCCCAGAGGCCATGGCCGATACTATCCCGGTTTTCAATATAGCAGAGATGACATGGAGTGCCCATACTGCATGAACTTCAGACGCAATCATCCCTGCCCTTTGGAGCAGTGCGTCTGTCTGGATGAACGGATCGTGGCTGGTGCGATTGACCTCAACGAGTTTGTCAGGGATTGCTTCTTCCCTGAAGCTGGAGCGCAGCTTCAGGCCCGCTTAGAGAGGAGTTTCAATGGCTGCTCCATTGGATTTTTCCTGAGCGATAGTCATCGGGAGCGTTGGCAGCACTGGCGTGCGCGTTGCTATCGAATGTCAGACTGTAATCTGGCCGCGCTGTTTCTCCTCACGGCGTATGAGGATATCTGGCGCAGGATGATCTGGAAGTTTGATGCCCGCGGACTTGACTTCCAGTCCGTCCAGCTTTCCGGCATCCAGCCGGAACTGTACAGTGTTTACCAGGCAGCCAAAGCCATCTCCACCGGCAGCCGCAATATCACTCTTGCCGATCTCGCATCCCCCGAATTGGTCACAGATGAGGCGTTCCACCTGATTGTCTGCGCTCTGCTTCTGGCCAAGTACGGAGATGCGATTTTGAATTTTGAAGGAAAGTAAGGTGATGCAATGTGATGATGGAAGCAGTTCTGAGCAACGCCGACCACCCGGAATACGGTGTTGCGACGATCCCTCTTCCC
>NZ_JALFGV010000058.1:0-9075 GCF_022777125.1 Lawsonibacter sp. | reverse complement strand
GCGCCGCTTTTGCGGCGCGCCACTGAGGCTTATGACGGGTGGTAAAAGAAGATGCTGCCCTTGTCCGCTTTGGCGCGATAGAGGGCCGAATCGGCCTGCTGGAGCAGCTGATTCCCGTTGATCCCCGGGGTGCGGAACGCGACCCCGATGCTCAGCGTGACGCGGTGATAGGTGCGGTTGGAGGGAGAACGGACAAAGGCGCGCTGAATGCTGCGGCAGGCGGCGAGCACGTCCTCCTGCGAATGGTTGCAGAAAAGGATGCAGAATTCGTCTCCGCCGAACCGGAAGGGGATCCCCTCCCCGCAGTCGTTCAGCACCTTGCCCAGCTCCTGGATGTATTTGTCTCCCCGCAGGTGGCCGTAGGTGTCGTTGATGGACTTGAATTCGTCCAGGTCCAGAATGGCCAGAGCGTATGACCCAGTGGGATTGGCGTCCAGCTCGGCGATCGCCTGTTCCAGTCCCTGGCGGTTCCAGGTCCCGGAGAGGGGATCGGTGATGGCCTGTTCCCGCAGATGCTGCCGTTCCAGCTCCCGGCGGATACTGACGTTGTTTTTCTCCTGTTCCACGCGGATCAGAACGTCGCACAGGGTATAGATGGCAAACAGCACGACCACCGACAGGACCAGATCGGCCAGCTGTTCCCGGTCGGAAAAGTCCTTGACCACATCCAGGTCCCACTGGAGCAGCAGATCGGAGAGCACCTTGCCCGCGATACTGGACAGGGCGGTCACCGTGGTGAGGAGCCGGTCGCTGTACACCGTGGTCAGTACGATGGGCATTGCGACGGCAAGCACCAGAGAGGAAAAGACGCTGTGTACCGAATATAGGATCAGGCCGATGCCTGCAAGCGACAGGGAAACGGCGTAGGCCTTCCCCCGGAGCGGGATGCGCCGGCTGCGCTGGACCAGGTGGCAGAACAGGGATAAGCCCAGATTCAAGCTGGTAGGGATCAGAAAATATTTTATAAAATAGATGTTCCGCGAGGAGGAAACGATGTCCATATACCGCAGGGCAAAATAGAGCGCGATCTCCAGCGCGCCCACAAAGAGCGCGATCGAAAGCGTGAGGTGCACATGCAGGCGGAGCCATTTTTCGTTGATCCGCTGATACTCGCGGTGGATCAGATTGATCTCGGAAGGTTCGTTTCGTGTGAGCATAGCGTCCTCCAATCGAGGGCTTGATGGAGTGATTATACCATTGCGCCGGTTGGATGTCACGCAGAATCGAACGGAAAACAGAATCCCAAAGGCGAAGCCGGGGGGACGTGCCGCCGGCACACATCGGCGGTACGTCCCCCGGGGGGCCGAGACAGGCGGTGATCCGCCCGTTGGAAGGACGGCACCCGGTACGCGCTCCCGCCGCCGTACCGGTACCGCGCTACCGTTTTGTACTGGCGCGCTTGATGACCTTCAGGCGGACGAACTCCTCCCGCTCTTTTTCCTCCAGCGCGTCGGTGATGAAGCGGATGGTCTCGTCAAAGCCTGGGATGACGATGTTCTGCAAGGCGTTGGCCCGCTTCTGAGTCTTTTTGATGGCCTGGGCCAGGCGGTAGATGGAGGTCTCCACCTCCGCCAGACGGCGGGTAAGCTCCTTGACCCGGTAGAACTTCAGATAGCAGTCGTCCAGGGCGGAGGAAGTGCGCACAAAGCCGTATTCCGGCCGGGGCGGCGGGGACTGGCCGGGGATGCGGGGCAGCTCCACCCCCATCACCGAGCGGTAGCGGATGTCCAGACTGTCGTCCACCTCCACCGCCTCCGCGATGCGGTCGCAGATGCCCAGATGGATATTGGCGGTCTGGAGCGATTCATAGGCCTGGGTAAAGACCGTGTCGATCTGGCCCTGGAGCTGCTTGGCGGTGTCCATCAGCCCCATCAGCTCCCGTATGAGGATATTGCGCTTGCGGTCCATCAGCTCGTAGCCGGTGGCGGCCAGAGCGCGGGAACGCTTGGCGGCCATCAGGTTGCCCTTGGTGGGCAGTACGGCGGCCATACGGCATCAGCTCCTTTCGCGGGGATCGGTTCAGCCCTGCTCCCGGGGCAGCAGGGACTGGCAGGCGCCCTCCACATAGTGGGCGCGGATGGTCTCATCGTCGATCCGGTCCAGTTCGGTCCGGGGCAGCAGGGTCAAAAGCTTCCAGCCCAGGTCCAGCGTCTCGTCCATCGTCCGGTTCTCGTTCTCGTCCTGACGGACAAAGTGCTCCTCAAACGCCCGGCCGAAGGCCAGGTACTGCTTGTCGGTGTCGGAGAGTTCGTCCTCGCCGATGACGCTGGCCAGGCTTCGGGCGTCCTGCACCTTGGAGTAGGAGGCGAAGAGCTGGTTGGACAGGGCGGGATGGTCGTCCCGGGTGAAGCCTTTGCCGATGCCGTCCTTCATCAGGCGGGACAGGGAGGGCAGAATGGCGATGGGGGGGTAGATCCCCTTCTGATCCATATCCCGGTCCAGTACGATCTGCCCTTCGGTAATATAGCCGGTCAGGTCGGGAATGGGGTGGGTGATATCGTCGTTGGGCATCGTGAGCACCGGCACCTGCGTCACCGAGCCCGCCCTTCCCCGGATCATGCCCGCCCGCTCATACAAAGAGGCCAGGTCGGAATACAGGTAGGCCGGGAAGCCCTTGCGGGAGGGGATCTCGCCCTTGGAGGAGGAGAATTCCCGCACGGCCTCGCAGTAGGAGGTCATGTCGGTCAGGATGACCAGCACGTGATAGCCGTGCTCAAAGGCCAGATATTCCGCCGCCGTCAGGGCGCAGCGGGGGGTCAGGATGCGCTCGATGATGGGGTCGCAGGCCAGGTTGCGGAACATGACCACCCGCTGAAGGGCGCCCGCCTCTTCGAAGCTGCGGCGGAAGAACTCGGCCGTATCGTTTTTGACCCCCATGGCCGCAAAGACGATGGCGAACTCCCCGTCGTCCCCGGCCACCTTGGCCTGACGGACGATCTGAGCGGCCAGCTCGTTGTGCTTCATGCCGGAGCCGCTGAAGATCGGCAGTTTTTGCCCCCGGATGAGGGTGGAGCAGCCGTCGATGGCGGAGATGCCGGTGTAGATACAGCTGCGGGGGTATTGACGGGAGACGGGGTTGATGGCCGAGCCGTTGATGTTGCGCCGCTGCTCGGGGTAGATCTCTCCCAGGCCGTCGATGGGCCGGCCGGCCCCGTCAAAAATGCGTCCCAGCATCTCTTTCGACAGGGCGAGATCCATGGCCCTGCCGGTGAAGTGGGTGCGGGCGTTTTCCAGGGAAATGCCCCGGGTGCCTTCAAAGACCTGCAGAACGGCCTTGTCCCCGTCGAGGAGGATGACCCGCCCGTAGCGGCGCTCCCCGTTTTCCAGGGTGATCTCCGCCATTTCGTCGTAGGCCGCGCCCGTTACGCCCTCCAGAGCGATCAGGGAACCGGACAGCTCGGAAAGGCCGATGTATTCCAATCTCATAATGAATCAACTCCTGATATGCGGGGCGGCGGACGGCCGCCTCCTGCAAGGGCGGGAGGACGCCGGTCCTGCCGCCGGCCGCGGCGGCAGAGGTTCCGGCGGACCCGGGTCCTTACTGGTTTGCCTGGTTCACCTTGGCCAGCGCGGCGTCGACCGCCTGCTCGTAGGGGGCAAATTTGCCCGGATCGTCGTTGGGCACCTCATACTTCATTTTGGTCAGCGACTCAAATATGCCGGTAGCCTTGAGCTGGGACAACGGGATCGAGCGGGCGATGAGTCCCTTCGCTCCGTCGTAGAGCTTCAGGATCAGCTCCATCATCTTCAGCTGCTTTTCCAGAGGCACATAGGTGTCGATCTCATGGTAGGCGTTCTGCTGAAGAAAGCCCACGCGGATGAGCCGGGCGGTCTCAATGACCAGCTTCTGGTCCTCCGGCAGGATATCCGCGCCGATGAGCTTGACGATCTCCATCAGCTTGGCCTCCTCCTGCAGGAGCGAGGCGATGCGCTGGCGGCAGGGGACGAAGCGCTTGCCCACGTGCTGATCGTACCAGGGCTTGAGCTCGGCCGCGTATTCCGAGTAGGAGGTCAGCCAGTTGATGGAGGGGAAGTGGCGGGCGTAGGCCAGGGAACGGTCCAGGCCCCAGAAGGTGCGCACATAGCGCTTGGTGTTTTGGGTGACCGGCTCGGAAAAGTCGCCGCCCTGGGGCGAGACGGCGCCGATGACGGTGACGGAGCCTTCCCTGCCCTCCAGTGTTTTGACGTACCCGGCCCGCTCGTAGAATTCCGCCAGACGGGAGGCCAGATAGGCGGGGAAACCCTCCTCGGCGGGCATTTCCTCCAGCCGGCCGGAGATTTCCCGCAGCGCCTCCGCCCAGCGGGAGGTGGAGTCGGCCATCAGCGCCACATGGTAGCCCATATCGCGGTAATACTCCGCAATGGTCATGCCGGTATAGACTGAGGCCTCCCGGGCGGCCACGGGCATGTTGGAGGTGTTGGCGATGAGGATGGTGCGCATCATCAGGGGCTGATGGGTCTTGGGGTCCAACAGCTCGGAGAACTCCTCCAGCGCCTGGGTCATCTCGTTGCCCCGCTCCCCGCAGCCGAGATAAACGATGATGTCCGCGTCCGACCACTTGGCCAGCTGGTGCTGCGTCATCGTTTTGCCTGCGCCGAAGGGGCCGGGAATGGCGGCAGCGCCCCCCTTGGCGATGGGGAACAGCGTGTCGATGATGCGCTGTCCGGTGATGAGCGGGCGGTCGATGGGCAGCCGCTCGGCCATGGGCCGGGGGGTGCGGATGGCCCAGCGCTGGGCCAGCTTGAGCGCATGGACCTGCCCATGGGCGTCGGTGACCTGCACCAGCGCCTCGTCCACCAGGTACCGCCCGTCGGGGACGGCCTGCGTGACCGTGCCGGCGAGCCCGTCGGGGATCAGGCAGCGGTGGGTGATCACGCCCGTTTCCGGACAGGAGGCATACAGCATGCCGGGGCGGACCGTATCCCCGGCCTTCACGTGCAGCGTCACGTCCCATTCCTGCTCCAGGTCCAGCGCGGGAATGTTCACGCCCCGGCCCAGGAAAGGCCCGGTCTTTTCCTCGATGACCTTCAGGGGGCGGGCGATGCCGTCGAAGATATGGCCCAGCAGGCCGGGACCCAGCAGGATGGACATGGGAGCGCCCTGGCCCGTCACGCGCTGGCCGGGGCGCAGCCCGCCGGTGTCCTCGTAGACCTGCACGGTGGCAGCGCCGCCGTGCACGCCCACCACCTCGCCGATGAGGGCTTCGTCTCCCACGTTGACCATATCCATCATGGCAAGGCCGCGGCCGCCGGTGACGGTGACGACCGGGCCGTTGATCCCGTGGATCACATAGGGGGTATTCATTGCGCGTTCCCTCCTTCCGGGGAATCGTCGTCGGACAGGGAGATGCCGAACAGCTCGGCAAAATGGCCGGAGAGCTCGCCGGCGGCGCTGTCGAAGGAAGAATCCACCCGCAGGCCCAGCTGCTCCGACTCGGCCACCAGTCCGCCCAGCTGAAAGCCGCCCTCCCGGAAGGTCAGGCGGCGCGCTCCCCCGCAGGAGGCCTGCAGCGCCTGCGCCAGGGGCAGGTCCTCCGCGCGCAGAAAGACCTGTACCTCCGTGCTGCCGGACAGGGTGGCCAGGGCCTCGTCCAGCAGGGCCCGCAGGCGGGACAGATAGGCGGGCGTTTTCGTAAAGGCCCCGATCTTCTCCCGCACCAGCGCGAACGTCTCCTGGGCCATCTGTTCCCGGCGCAGATAGAGCTTGCGCTTGTTGTCCAACATGTGCTTGGAGACGCCGCGTCCGGACTCGGATTTGATGCGGGCGACCTCCCGGTGGATGTACTGATAGGCCTCCCGGAGGACCTGATCCTCCGCGGCGGAGTAGGCCTCGTCCCGGCGGCGGCGCACGTCGTCCAGGGTGCGCTCGGTCTCCTGGGTCGCCTGCGCCAGGATGGCGGCGGTGAAGCGGTCCAGCTTCTTTTTCATATCGGGCATATGGAAACCTCCTTAGAAGCGCATCAGAGCTTGACGCCGATGGCCTCGCGGATATAGCGGGTGATGGAATCGGGGGAGCGCCCGGCGCTGTGGCGGTCGGGGATCTCCACCACCAGGGGGCGCTGGGCGCTCTGCTTCATGGGGATGATGAGGTCCCCGCACAGCGCGGCCAGCTTCTCGGTGATGAGCAGCACGGCGATCTCCGGGTCGGCGGCGGCGGCCTCCACGGCGGAGCGCACCTGGGACTCCTCCCGGACCACCACGCCCTCGATCCCGGCCAGGCGCAGGCCCACCTGGGTATCGGTGCTGTCGGTGATGACAAAGTATTTCATAAAACAGCCTCACAGCCGTTCCGCCGGGCCCGGTGCATGGGGTCCGGGGAAACGTGTTTACGGAAACCCGCCGTTATACGAACAGGAGCAGCAGCGCCACGATCAGGCCGTACAGGGCCACGCCTTCGGCAAGCCCCACGAAGATGAGGGCCTTGCCGAAGGCCTTGTCATTTTCCGAGATGGCGCCCAGGGCGGCGGAGGCGGAGGAGGCCACGGCGATGCCGCCTCCGATGCCGCTCAGGCCCACGGCCAGGGCGGCGCCCACGTACTTGAGGCCTTCGGCCAGACCGGCGCCGGCGCCGGCCGCCGCCGCGGCTGCCGTAACGTCGGCTGCGGAGGCGGTGCCGCCGATGCCGGCCGCGCTGGCCAGGATCAGGCAGGCGAAGAAGCTGGCGATGTTGGCGCCCAGGGCCCGCTTGGCCTTTTGACCGGTATAGCGGCGGATGCCGATCAGAAACAGGGGGGAGAAAACCGCGCCGGCGGCAAAGAGCAGAACCACGTATTTGACCATTTCAGATTCCTCCAATCAATTGACACGGCTGGAATAGTTGATTTGCTTCGGCGCAAAGGCCACGCCGCCGTCGTCGTAAAAGCGGCCGAACAGCTCGTAGAATTCCAGACGCAGCACCTGGATGCCCACCAGCAGGCCCTCAAAGCCCATCACGAAGAGATTGCCCAGGATCAGCACCGCGATGCCCGCCGGTCCGCCCACGCCGCCGGAGAGTTCGGCCAGCATGTGCACCACCAGCATCAGTCCCACATGGGTGATGGCGTAAGCGCCCACCCGCATGAAGGACAGCGTGTTGGTCAGGTAGCTGAGCAGGGTTTCGAACAGCTCGAAGAACCCGGTGCCCAGCACCTCGCCCACGCTGAATTTGTACCAGTCCGCTTCGCGGGCGAGCAGCTTGGACAGAGGCTGGCGCAGGAGCATGAGCGCCAGCGGCAGCACCAGCACCCCAAGCACATAGGCGGGGGTAACCAGATCCACGCCCAGCAGAGCGGACGCGCCGGCGATGAGAACGCCGGCATAGAAGACGATGCCCGCCGCCCCATTGGGACCAAACAGGATCTTTTCGTAATTTTTCTGGCGCACGCCGTTGCAGATGTTGATGACCATCACCAGCAGCAGCATAAACACGCCCAGCAGGATGGAGGCGACCAGCAGCAGCAGCACGTTGCTCACCACGCCCAGACCGGAGAGCGTGCTCTCCTCCATGATCTTGAAGCCGGGCAGGAGATCCTCAAAACCGAAGACGCTGCCGTATACGCAGCCGAACACCGCGCCGGACAGGCCGCAGCAGGCGATGATGTTGCCCAGCCACAATTTCTTCCACCGGGCCAGCACCAGCCCGATGAGGGCCAGGCAGAGCCCCTGGCCCAGGTCTCCGAACATGATGCCGAAGAACAGGCAGTAGGTGAGGGCCATGAAGAGAGAGGGATCGGCTTCGTTGTAGGCGGGCAGTCCGTACATCTCCAAAAAGGGCTGGAACACCCGGCCCAGAAAGCTGTTTTTCAGCTTGGTGGGGGGCTTCAGGTACTCCACGTCTCCCGCGTCGTCCACCACGCAGGACAGGTTGGGAAACCGGCTCATCTTCTCCTGAAAGGCGTTCACCGCCTCCGCGGGCACCCAGCCGGACAGGTAGAAGCTGTCCCGGCTGCGGCAGGCATACCGCCGCAGGTCGTAACACTCGTTCTGATAGCGCAGATAGGAGTAGCCGGAGAGCAGGCGCTTTCGTTCCTCCGCCCGCCGGGTGGCCAGGGCCCGCCCGGCCTGGTCGGCTGCCAGCGCGTCCTGCTCCGCCTGACGGCCCAGGGCCGCGATGGCGGCCTCGGCGGTGCCGTGGGGCTGAACGTCGATATGGATGCGGGTGAAGTGAAGGGAGTTGAAGAGCGTGTCCACCCTCCGGTGGGCCTCCTGGGTGGTAAAGTATACTCCGTAGACCCGGTGGGAGCCCAGGGTGGTGGGAAAGAAAAAAATGTCCTCTTCGTCGTTCAGGGTCACCTGAAAGCTGTCAAAGGTCTCCCGGGGCATCCAGCCGTAGCGGAAGCGGACATAGTCCAGACCCCACAGCTCATCCAGATCGGTGCCCAGGCCCCGCAGGTTCTCCAGCTGCTCCGCTGCGGTGCGGGACTCCTCCGCCTGCTGCTGAAGCGTCTGCTGCCGCCGCTTCAGCGAGAGCATCTCCTGCTCCAGCTGGTCGAAGTAGGCCGAAAGGCCGTCGGAATCCAGGGACGGATCGAAGGGGGCGTAATCCAGGGGCACGCCCGCCTCGTCGGCCACCTCCTCCGCCCGGCGCAGCAGAGCGGCGTAGGGATTGCTGTAGTCCAGCGCCATCAGGCCTTTTACCCCGTGCATCATCTGAAGGGTGCTCTCAGGGTGAAATTGCTGATCGATGACGCAGGTGCGCACCACTTCGTCGAACCGCTCCAGCGGCCCGGCCATGGTGAGCAGCTTCATAGGTACGACGGACATGGCGTCATCTCCTTCCGTGATCGCCTCCGGGGGGCGTCATTGCCCCACCAGTCGGGCGAGATTTTCGTTGTAAGGCACGCCGTATTTCACCGATTCGATCACATTCACCACCACCTGCAGTTCCAGTTCCTTCAGATCCAGATAAGCGATGGCGGTATAAATCGAAGGGGGCCCGGTAAGCAGGCAGCGCCGGTTGAAGGCGTAAAAGGCCCGGCGGTAATATTCCTCCACCTCCGCCGCCTCCACGCGCTCAAAGCTGGCGGCATAGGGAGTCTGACGGATCAGGGCGAAGACCGCCGCGGCATCGGGTGCGGCGCACAGGATGTGGATCAT
>NZ_JALFGV010000047.1:0-6309 GCF_022777125.1 Lawsonibacter sp. | reverse complement strand
CCGCACCTCCGCTTTCCGATTCTTCTGCCGGGGGAACATCACAGGACCAGCTCGTAGAGCAGATAGTCCGTGGTACCAGTATCCTCATAGAACAGTTTCAGGGTGGTCCTGTACTGAAAGCCCATCGCGGTATACAGCTTCTGCGCGGGCAGGTTGGTGCCCAATACGTCCAGCCGCAACGCCCGCTGCCGCTTTGTGCGGGCAATGTGGATCGCCTGCCTCACCAGCTGTTTGGCAAGCCCCCTGCCCTGGCGCTCCGGTGCAACCCCCAGGGCATGGATGACTGTGACCGCCTCCGCCGGGGCATCCACGTTCCACGCCACCCGCGCGTATCCATCCGTGCTGATATGGTTGAGCACCATGACGCCTGCCGGTGCCCCATCCAGGCGCCCCAAAAACAGCTCTCCTCTTGCAATGGACTCCCGCAGGAAGTCCTCGGTAGGGTAGACGCGCTTTTTCCAGCCGGGAGGGAACTCTGCATGCTCCATCCCATCGGTCAGCCGGTCATAGAAGTCCAGCACCATGGCGTATTCTCCGCGTACCGCGGCCTTTACCTCAAACATACCGCACCTCCTTATGTTCGATTTCGTTTTATTTTAATGCGTACTGAACAAAGCCAATTGGCTTTGTTCAGGTGCAAAGTCTTCTGGCAAATAAGCCAGAAAACCTTGCACCTTTCGCTGGAGCAATACGGCACTCCAGCAGAAATACGCATTGTAACAATGTCTCAATTTATCCAAAGGGCTACTTATAGCCCTTTGGATGAAATGATGCGGCAGCAGCCGCACGAACAAACCGCTTGGCGGTTGATTCAGCAGACATTATTTTAACACAGGCCGTAGCGCCTGGCAACCGGCGGCCAAGCTTGACTTTCCTCCTCCCGGGCGATACAATAAGCGAACGCTGTATCGTACGAACTCTGCTGAGAGGTGACTGTTTATGCCCGCCTATCTGGACAACGCCGCGACCACCCGTGTCTGCCCCGAGGCCGCCCGGGCCGCGCTGGAAGTGATGACCGAGGGGTTTGGGAACCCCTCCTCCGGTCATGCTGCGGGCCGCGCGGCGGCCGCGCGGCTGGCGGAAGACCGGGCCGTTGTGGCCCAGCGGCTGGGCTGCGCGGCGGAGGAGCTGTATTTCACCTCCTGCGGCACGGAGGGGGACAACTGGTCCATTCGTGCCGCCATGGAGTTCAACAAACGCCGGGGCAGGCATATCGTGGTATCCGCCATCGAGCACTCCGCCGTGCTGGAGCCGGTCCGCGCCCTGGCTGCCCAGGGCTGCGAGGTCACGTACCTCAAACCGGACAAGAGCGGGCGCATCCGCTGCGAAGATCTGCAGGCCGCTCTGCGGCCCGACACGGCGCTGGTATCCCTGATGCTGGTCAACAACGAGCTGGGCACCCTGCAGCCCGTGCGGCAGGCCGCCGAGGCCATCCGCCGCTCCGGCTGCCCCGCTCTGCTCCACACCGATGCCGTGCAGGCTTTTTTGAAGGTCCCCTTTACTCCGGCGGAGCTTGGAGCGGACCTGCTCACCGTCAGCGGCCATAAGATCCGCGCCCCCAAGGGGATCGGCGTTCAGTACGTCCGCCGGGGGCTGGAGCCGTCCCCCCTGCTGCTGGGGGGCGGTCAGGAGCAGGGCCGGCGCCCGGGGACCGAGCCCACCGCTCAGATCGCGGCCCTTGCCGCCGCCTGCCGCGCCTGGGACGATTCCTTCCCGGCTCACCTGTCCGCGCTGAAACAGTATGCGCTGGAAACCCTCGCAGCCGTCCCCGGCCTGGAGGTGGTCTCCGCCGGAGACGCCCCCCATATCTGTGCCGTCAGCCTGCCCGGCTACCCCAGCGAGATGCTGGTACGGGACCTGAGCGACCAGGGTGTATCCGTCTCCTCCGGCTCCGCCTGCCACAAGGGTAAGCCAAGCCATGTGTTTGCCGCGCTGGGCCTGCCCAAGCGCACCCTGATGGGGGTGCTGCGCATTTCCTTTTCTCCGGAAAATACCCGTGCCGATGTGGACGCCCTGCGGGATGGGTTGATCCAAATCACTAAAACCAGGATCGCAATGAGGTGACCGTTTGTTTTCTTACCTGAAACGCGGCCGCGGCTTTTACCGAAACGTGGTACTGCTGGGCCTGCCCATTCTGCTGCAAAATCTGACCACCACCTTTCTGGGCCTCATCGACACCTTCATGGTGGGTACCCTGGGCGAGGCCCCTCTGGCCGCCGTACTGGTGGCCAACACGCCGGTGTTTGTCATCCAGCTGGTCATCTTCGGCCTGCAAAGCGGCTCCTCGGTGCTCATCAGCCAGTTCTGGGGCAAGGGAGACACCGACTCCATCAACCGCGTCATCGGTCTGGGCTGTTATGCGGCGGGCGCCATCTCCGCGCTCTTCGCGGCGGTGATGTTTTTCCTGCCGGAGCAGCTGATGGCCGTCCTCACCGACAATGCCGAGCTGATCCCCCTGGCCGCCGACTACGCCCGCATCGTGGGCTTTTCCTATCTGTTCAACAGCATCACCGGCGTATATGTGGGGGCCCACCGCTCCATGGAAAACCCCAAGCTGGGGCTGATCGTCTTCTCCATCTCCATGTGTGCCAACACGGTTTTGAACTGGGTCTTCATTTTCGGCAACCTGGGCGCCCCGGCTCTGGGGGTCACCGGGGCCGCCGCGGCCACTCTGACTTCCCGTATCCTGGAGTTCGCCATCATGGCGGTCTACGCCCTGACCAACCGCCGCTTCCGCCTGCGCCCCGCCGCCATGCTCCGCCCCGGCCTGCCGCTGCTGCAAAAATTCATCCGCTACTCCAGCCCGGTAGTCCTCAACGAGACGCTGTGGGGCCTGGGCACCTCGGTCTACAAGGTCATCTTGGGCCACATGGAGGGCTCCACCGAGATCCTGGCCGCCCGCGCTCTGGCGGGCAACATCGAAGACATTTGCTCGGTGGCTGTGTTCGCCGTGGCGGGCACCGCCTCCATTATCATCGGCCGGGAGATCGGCGCGGGCCGGCGGGACACCGTCTATGAGGTGGGGGCCGCGCTGAATACGCTGGCCATGCTGTGCGCCCTGGCCATCGGGATCCCTATGGTCCTGTGCGCCTGGTTCGTCTTCCCCGGCCTGCTCTATCCCATCTTTCACCTCTCCGGCGCCGCCGGCTCCATCACCACTATGATGCTCACGTTCACCGGCATATTCCTGGCCCTGCGTTCCTTCAACTCCGTCAATATCGTAGGCGTGCTCCGGGGCGGCGGCGACGTGCGTGCCGCTACCGCCATCGATCTGATCCCGCTCTGGTGCGCGGCGATCCCGGCGGCGGCTTTCCTCGGGCTGGCGCTCCGCCTGAGCGTCTTTTGGGTCTTTGCGGGGATCGAGCTGGAGCAGGTCGTGAAGTTCGGTTTCGGCGTGCGGCGCTTCCGCTCCCGGGAATGGATCAACGACGTAACGCAATTTGCCAAATCAGAACCGGGGACGGCGTAACGCCGTCCCCGGCAAGAATCGAGCCCTGTCCGTCATGCATCCCTCTGTCGAAAAAGGCCAAAGGCCTTTTTCGACAAACTGCGGGGACGGCGTAACGCCGTCCCCGCAGACTGTCTTATTCTGATTTTGTGGCGCTCTCCAGCAGGGTGAGCGTCTTTTTTTCGCAGTCCAGCTCCGCGGGAACCCCGATGGGCAGCACACCGATGGGGGCGGCGTGGCCGAAATTCAAATTATAGAGGATGGGAAGCTCGCTTCGCCCGGCCTCTTCCGCCACCACCTGACGCAGGGCCTGCTTATACTCTTCATAGTAGGCCTCGTCCTGGGGCTTGCCGAACAGAATTCCGCTGACCGCGTCCAGGACCCCCTGGGCCGCCAGATTGCGCAGGGCCCAGGTAACGAAGGTGGGCGAGGGCTTATCCTCGCTGGTCTCCAGGAACAAAAGCGCTCTCCTCCATCGTTCCGGCGCGGGCCAGACCGGCGTACCGGCCGCCATCATGAACACGTCGATACAGCCGCCCAACAGAGGACCGCGCACCGTACCGCGCCCCTGAAGCAGCTCGTAGCCGTGCACGTCCGGCCGCAGGATCTTCCGCCGGTCCATATTCTCCTCCGCCCAGGGCACAAAGGTATCGCTCCAGAGGGGGCTGGGCTTGATCTGGTAACCCGCCGTATCCCCAAAAAGCACATCCCGCACCGCTTGGGCGGTATAATCGAACATGGCCCCGTACTCCCCGAATTCGCACAGGACGGAAGGACCGTAAAAGGAGGTCACGCCTGCCTTAAGCATCATAAAATGGTTGATGGTGGTATCGGAATAGCCCATAAAAATCTTGGGATGGGCGGAAATCACCGCATAGTCGATATAAGGCAGCAGCCGGATGGTATCGTCCCCGCCGATGGCGGAGAAAATAGCGGCGATGGAGTCATCCCGAAAGGCGTCCATCAGGTCCCGGGCCCGCAGCTCCGGATGCGCGTGGACAAAGGCCGCACCCTTCAGCGCGTGGGGCATGGGACGCACGCGCAGGCCGAAGTCCTCTTCCAGCCGCCGCTTTGCAATCAAATACCGGTGGAGCAGCTCCGCCTCCCCCAGGCCGCCCCAGGACAGGCTGACCACCGCCACCGTATCCCCGGCCTTCAGCCGCACGGGCCGCTTCATAATTCCAGCTCCATC
Organism: Lawsonibacter sp.; assembly: GCF_022777125.1. Classification (NCBI taxonomy): domain Bacteria; kingdom Bacillati; phylum Bacillota; class Clostridia; order Eubacteriales; family Oscillospiraceae; genus Lawsonibacter; species Lawsonibacter sp. Next base: position 1,669 of record NZ_JALFGV010000047.1, on the reverse strand, counting down.
CGGACGTCGGAGAGCTGGAACCACTTGTCCGAATACTCCACGTATTGAAAGCCGAAGTCCTCATAGAGCCTGAGCGCGTCCTTGAGCTTATGGTTGGAGGTGAGCACCATCCGGCGCTGCCCCGCGTCCCGGGCGGCCTGGATGACCGCTTCCATCAGCGCGCGGCCGACGCCTTTTCCGCGGAATTCCTCCCGCACCCCAAGCTTGAGGGCCTCGCACACGCCCTCCCCCTGGAGTTCCAGCATCACCATACCCACAATCTGCTCCCCCCACCGGGCCAGCAGCACCCGTCCGCCGTCCGCCAGGAAGCGCTCCGGCGCGGCCAGCATCTCCAGGTCCACCGGCTCCAGCAGGTCGTGCTCCAGCAGCCAGGGCAGGGAGATCTCTTCCAGCTCGTGTTGATAGCGGGGATCATAGTCGATGATCGCAAAGGCATCCACGTCGGTCAGCCCTCCTTTATTCTTTGTTTAGCATACCATAGGTTCCCCCGTGCCGTCAATCTCTCCTGCCTTCGCATTCCCGCGACTCAGGTGCGTTTCCCCGGCCCGCCCGCCCCGTTCATATTTAATTTACATCCGGCCTATTGACTTTTCGGGGGGACGGTGGTACATTATCTTTAGCACTCAGAGATGTTGAGTGCTAAAATCATAGGGGAGGCGGCGCAAATGGATTTGACGGAACGAAAAAAGCGGATCCTGCGCGCCATCATTGAAAGCTACATCGAGACGGCGGAACCGGTGGGCTCCAAGGCCGTCGCCGCAAATATCGGCATAGAGGTCTCCTCTGCCACCATCCGCAACGAGATGGCCGACCTGGAGTCCATGGGGCTTTTGGAAAAACCCCATACCTCCGCCGGGCGTGTGCCCTCTCCCCTGGGGTACCGGCTGTACGTCAACGAGCTGATGGAAGAACATAAGCTCTCCATCCAGGAGACGCAGCGCATCAACCAGGCCCTGCGCATGAAGATGCGGGAGCTGGACCGGGTGCTCACCGAGGCGGGCCGCGTGGTGTCCCAGTTGACCAATTATCCCGCTTTCGCCCTCTCCTCCGGCTCCGGCCGGGTGACCATCCGCCGCTTTGACCTGCTGATGGTGGAGCACAACGCCTTTATCATCGTGGTGATGACCGATACGAATATCGTGCGCAACCGGCTCATGCGCCTGCCCTCGGACTTGACCGAGGCCCAATTGCAGATGCTCAATACCCTTTTGAATACGACCTTCACGGGACTGTCCCTGGAGGAGATCACCCCGGAGCTGATGCGGGTGGCCCAGCATGCCGCCGGCGAGGCTTACGGCCTGATCAGTCTGGTGGTCTCCTTTGCCATTGAGGTGCTGGAGGCGCTGGAACAGCGCACCGTACACACCTCGGGCATCACCCATCTGCTGGAGCTGCCGGAGTACCGCAGTCTGGACCGGGCCCAGCCGCTGATGAGCTACCTGTCCGACGAAAACGACCCCGCCCACTTCCCCATTCCCAAGGACAACCCCATGGATATCCTGATCGGCCCGGAAAACGTAGCCGACGCGCTGAAGGATTCCAGCGTGGTGGTGGCCAGCTATGACATTGGGGACGGCATGCGGGGCGTTATCGGCGTGGTGGGCCCCACCCGTATGGATTACGCCAAGATCACCGCCCGGCTTTCCTATCTGGCGGAAGGGCTCTCCCG
>NZ_JALFGV010000118.1:0-3264 GCF_022777125.1 Lawsonibacter sp. | reverse complement strand
GAAACCCCCACAAGAAAAGGCGGTACGCTACCCCTCCACGGGGCGCATACCGCCTTTTCTTGTTATCCAGCCCTCCGGCTGTATCGGTTGAGCAAAAGTCAGCGTGGGATTGATGTGGTATCTTTATCTAAGTGAACCCCCCCGCTCCCATTTGCTTACCGCCTTATCGGAAACAAACAGGCGCTGCGCCAGCTCTTTCTGCGTCATTCCGCCCTCCCGCCGCAGCCCGGCCACAAAGGCGCCGAATCGTGCCTTGTCAATCTCGTACATTCCGTACCCTCCTTTGGGCCCATTTTAGGCGGCGGCGCCCGCTCCTGTCAACCGACCAGCGGTAGAATCCAGCGCCCCCAGGGGCCTGCGGCGGTTTTACGGCTGCGTTTCCTCCCCCAGCCCCATCACGTCGATGGAGTGATGCATGTGGATGGCCATGGCGTGCTCCGCCCCCGCCGCGTCCCGTTTCTGCAAAAACTCCAGCAGCAGCGCATGATCCCGCAGGGTGTCCTCCGCCAGCTGCGCCCCGTGTCCGCCGGAGACGATGGCGGCGGACACGGCCTGGTCGATCATGGGCAGCAGGCGCACCATGAACTCGTTGTGGGCGGCCCGGACGATGGCCGCGTGAAAGGCCCGGTCGGCCTGGGTACGGTCCTCGCCCAAGCGGATGCAGCGCTCCACATCCGCGCCCCGCCGCAGGATCTCCGCCAGTTCCCCCTCCGTGGCCCGGCGGCAGGCCAGCCGGGCGGCCCTGGGCTCAAAAATAGAGCGCAGCTCAAACAGGTCCCGCAGCTGCCCCCTGGCATAGTCCACTCCGGAAAAACCGAAATCGTCGATCTCACCCACCCGCTGCGACACATAGGTCCCTTTGCCCCGGCGCACCTCCAGCACCCCCCGGGTACACAGGGTACGGATGGCCTCCCGCAGCGTGGCGCGGCTCACGCCCAGCCCGGCGGCGAGCTCCACTTCGTTGGGCAGCTTCTCCCCGGGCTTTCTGCGCCCCTCCACCACGATATGATTATACAGACTCTCAGCGGTCTGCTGCGTCCGGTTCTTCTTTTCCATGCACTTACCTCCAGGTCAGTTCTTGACAGTGCTGCTTCTATCCTATAGTATAAAGTCAGACAATGCAAGTGTCATCATACATCTTTTTACATAAGGAGGTCTCCCATGCGCAGCGACAATGTAAAGAAGGGCGTCCCCGCCGCCCCCAACCGCTCCCTGTTCTATGCCCTGGGCTACACCAAGGAGGAGCTGGAGCGTCCCCTCATCGGCGTGGTCTGTTCCTACAATGAGATCGTCCCCGGCCATATGAACCTGGACAAGATCGCCGAGGCCGTAAAGGCCGGCGTCCGCGCCGCGGGCGGCACCCCCGTCGAGTTCCCCGCCATCGCCGTGTGCGACGGCATTGCCATGGGACATGTGGGCATGAAATACTCCCTGGTCACCCGGGACCTCATTGCCGACTCCACCGAGGCCATGGCCATGGCCCATCAGTTCGACGGTCTGGTCATGATCCCCAACTGCGACAAGAACGTGCCCGGCCTGCTGATGGCCGCCGCCCGGGTCAACATCCCCACCATCTTCTGTTCCGGCGGCCCCATGCTGGCCGGTCACCTGACCGACGGCCGGCGCACCTGCCTGAGCCATATGTTCGAGGCGGTGGGCTCCTACTACGCCGGCAAGCTGGATGAGGCCGGTGTGGAGGAGTATGAGCGCAATGCCTGCCCCACCTGCGGCTCCTGCTCCGGCATGTATACCGCCAATTCCATGAACTGTCTGACCGAGGCCATCGGCATGGCCCTCAAGGGCAACGGCACCATCCCTGCCGTCTACTCCGCCCGCCTGCGTCTGGCCAAGCATACCGGCATGCAGATCATGGAACTGGTCAAGCGGGACATCAAGCCCCGCGACATCATGACCGAGGCCGCTTTCCACAACGCCGACACGGTGGACATGGCCTTGGGCTGCTCCACCAACACCATGCTCCACCTGCCCGCCATCGCCCATGAATGCGGCATCGAACTCTCGCTGGACATGTCCAACGAGATCTCCTCCCGCACGCCCAACCTGTGCCATCTGGCCCCCGCCGGCGAGACCTACATGGAGGACCTGGACCGGGCGGGCGGCGTCCACGCCGTCATGGCGGAGCTGAAGCAAAAGGGCCTTCTGGACACCGGCGTGCTGACCGTTACGGGCAAAACGCTGGAGGAAAACCTGGAGGGCGTGGTCAACCGGGACCCGGAGCTGATCCGGCCCATCGACCGCCCCTACTCCGCCGACGGCGGCATCGCCGTGCTCAAGGGCAACCTGGCTCCCGAGGGCTGCGTGGTCAAGCGCTCCGCCGTCGCCCCGGAGATGATGTCCCACACCGGCCCGGCCCGCGTGTTCGACAGCGAGGACGACGCCATCCAGGCCATCTACGACGGCAAGATCGTCCCGGGCGACGTGGTCATCATCCGCTATGAGGGCCCCAAGGGCGGCCCCGGCATGCGCGAGATGCTCAACCCCACCTCCGCCATCGTGGGTATGGGCCTTGGCTCCTCTGTCGCCCTCATCACCGACGGCCGCTTCTCCGGCGCCACCCGCGGCGCGGCCATCGGCCATGTCTCCCCCGAAGCCGCCCTGGGCGGCCCCATCGCCTTTGTGGAGGAGGGGGATCTGGTCTGCATCGACATTCCCTCCTGTAAGATCGAGGTCCGGGTGGACGAGGCCGTTCTGGCCGCGCGCAAGGCCGCCTGGACCTGCCCCGAGCCCCGGATCAAGACCGGCTATCTGGCCCGCTACGCCAAACAGGTCTCCTCCGCCGCCCGCGGCGCGGTGCTGGAATAAGCGGCCCGCGCGTGCATGTTCGCGGGCTGAGCCGTGTTTTTTCTGAGACGCATGTCCTCAAAAAATACGGATCTCCATTCCCTTCGCCGCTGCGGCGGCGAACCTCCTGCGCAGGGCGTTCTCCTTTGCAGGAACCCTTTGTTTTCCTGCATCGGCTCAAGGCTTTCCGACAGGCCGGGGGCGTCTTGCAAAACCGGATTCCCAAACATCAATTCCAAACAAAAGTTGCATAGGATCGCCATTGCGATCCTATGCAACTTTTTTAAGGGGCATATTGCCGGCTCGGGCCTGAAAGCTGCATGGTTGCAGCCATCCCCATTTTTACGATTGCTCTTTGCGCTCCATGCGGCGGCGCAGGCGCTGGAGCGCCTGATGGTGCTGGATGGAGCGCATCTTTGGGAACGCCCGCATCAGGCGGCGCTGGCCGAAGGCATGCCCATC
>NZ_JALFGV010000117.1:0-4661 GCF_022777125.1 Lawsonibacter sp. | reverse complement strand
GCCCTCCTTCTTCGCGCCGGTGAAGGTGCCGCCCTCGTAGCCGAAAAGCTCGCTCTCCATCAGCGATTCGACGATCGCGCCGCAGTTGATGGCGATGAAGGGGAACTGCCGGCGGCGGGAGCTGTTGTGGATGGCCTGGGCAAAGAGCTCCTTGCCGGTGCCACTCTCACCCCGGATCAGAATGGCCGCCGGGGTAGAGGCCGCCCCCTTGGCCAACCGGATGGCCTGCAGCAGCTTGGGATCTCTACCCACAATATCCTGGAATGTGTAGCGGGTCTGCATGGTTCGCAGTTTCTGATCCAGCCGCTCTAGCTCCGCCCGAAGGCGATTTACCTCCGATAGATCGTGGTAGAGCACCAACTGCCCGACCTCCCGGTCCCCCAAGCGGATGGGGGCTCCGTCCTTGGCGCTCTCCCCACCGCCCCGCTGCCGCATGCTACGGCAGGCCCGGTTGGCAAACCGCTCTCGGCCGTCCCGATCCAGCACGCACAGTGCTCCTGGCAGTGCCTCCAGCAGTGGTTCTGATATTCGTACCATTTCGTCCAGTTCCATATTTCTCAACTCCCCCGCATAGGTTTCTCCATGCGGAATGTTTTCGACATGATAACACGCCCCTATCGGATATGCAAGGCTAGCCCCTCCCTCGGGATTCGTGAGCGGTTTGGAAGCTATCGCGTTCAATGGCTATTCTGTTCCACCTGTCACGAGCCACAAAGGCCGGTATGGAACCCCAGCTTTACGTTGTTCCGCGATAACCGTATCGCTCCGCATTCCCCAGCAGATACAGAAATGCAAAGGCGGGAATACGGATCAGTTCTCTCCCGTTGGGTGCATGATGTGTCCCATAGTCATCTGGGCGCTTTGTGACCACAATGGCGGCGCTGGCTTCGCCGCATAGCTCACAGATAGCGGAGTCGTCCGGAATGGGTGCCTGCTCTCTGTATTTGACTTCAATCAAAATATTTCTGACGTTGGGATAGTCTACCACCACATCGATTTCCCTACCTTTTTTGCCGCCGCGATAGTAACCCACACGGGCGGCCCGCTGGTAATAGAATGCGGCAACATGCTTGTAAACGGCGGTCTCTACCATTTTCCCTAGTTCAATGGGATTGGTGAGCACGTCATCATCCATCAGGACTGCATTCCGGATGGCGGCATCCGCGATATAGATCTTTGGCTGGGCCTTCAGAACCTTGCGGCCTCCCATTTCCACCGGCCAGCTCTGGTAGATCAGGTTTGCACTCTCCAGATAATTTACATAATTTTCTACAGTCGGTCGGGTTACACCGCCCAGCTCCTTAGCGATGGCAGTGAAGGAGACGATCTCCGAGGAGACGTTGCATAGATAGAGGAAGATACGCTCCAGCTCGGTAGCACTGCGGATATTGTAGAGGGCAGGCAGATCCCGCTTGAGCACCTTGTCCACCACATCTTCACGCATGATCTGCTGGGCCATCAGGTCATTGGAGGCCAGAGCCAACTCCGGAAAACCGCCCACCTGAAGGTAGCGGTTAAAGTGATTTTGAAGAGGCTCCAGTTTCAGCATAACCTCTGTGCGCTCTGTATGGGCCATACGGGAAAAGGCGGTAGGCCGGATGTCCGGGCCCAACTCGGGAACCTCCACACCAATGAGTGCGCAGTACTCAAAAAAAGAAAGCGTAGGCACAGGTATAACGCTCCACCGGCCTGCTCCGCTCTCTGTACTTCCTTTCATCAGAGCGGGGCTGGCCGAACCAGTGGCTACGATTCGGGTATCCGGCTGCATATCATAAAGGGTCTTGAGCCATTTATCCCAGTCGCTGGCATATTGAATTTCGTCAAAAAAATAAAAGGCATCCTGATTGGGCCAGATATTTTCATGGTAACATTCCAGAATGTCATTTAAGCTGCTGAGCTTCAGCATGGGATGATCCATAGAAATAAAAGCGATGCGCTGTGGGTTAACCCCCCTTTTGAGAAGCGTTTCGATCATCTGGTACTGGATTGTGGTCTTCCCTACCCGCCGGGTGCCGGTAAGCACCACTGTTCGCCGCAGGTCGGTTTGATCCAGGCGCTTCATCGCCTCATAGTAGGCAAACCGGCGATATGTTTTTGTAAAGCTGGGATGGACCGTTCCGGTGGCCCACCAGGGGTTAAAGGCTTTCAGCACCTTTAGGATTTGTGATTTGCTTGCAATTGCCATACTGCTCACCTCCCTATAGAATTTATGCTTTATTTTCTATTTTGTCAACATATAATATAAATATACTTATATTATATGCAAAAAATAATTTAAAGAGGGATTGTTCTTAAACTGAGAACAAATCCCTCTTTATACGTTCCATATTACCTCAGCCCTGTCGTCAATCAGGTTTATTTCTTTCACAAATTGGGCTGCCACCATCTTTTTTTCTTCGAAATCCAGCGGAGCAAATTGTACCCGCCGCAAATGGAGACTCGGCTTTGATTGACACCTTGCCCGCTCATCTAAGAGGGCTTGCTTCTGCCCTTCCAGCTTCTGAATGGCCCGGTTAACATAGGCCATAGTGATATCACTGCTCACTGTGAGGGCATCAATCAGACGGTTGATCTTCTGGTCGATTTCTGCGAGAGCGCTTGTATACGCCTGGTCTTCGTATGTATCTGTTTCTATATCCGGACATTCAGCAAGCAGACGCTCCAATTCTGCGGCAACTGATTCCTCCAGGGTCCGAAGATCTACTCGAATCGCCTGCTTACACAGCCCCAAATTAGATCGTCCGCTGCACACTAAATAGTACTTGTCCCCATCTTTATTGACCTTTACGCTATACCCACAGCAGCCGCATCTTAAAAGCCCGGAAAGCCACGTGTGTTTCCCACTGCCTTTTCTTCCGAGTTGTCTGTTGCCATCCAGTTTACTTTGACACTGAATCCAGACTTTAGAGGAGATAACGCCGCAGTGGTTGGCGATGGAGAGGTGCTGATCTTTTAAGGACTGATATTTCCCAACGCTGCGATCCCGCTTTCCAATAATCATTCCGGCATGGATGCCGTCAAATGCTTCAAAGTCGCTTGCGAACTGGATGCCTTTTGCCTTATAATGCAGATAAATCTCCTCGTCAGCCATGACATAAAGCGGGCTGTGCAAGATACGGGACAGAGTCACATTATCCCAGGTGGCTCGTTTAGGGGCGGGAATTCCGTCTGCGTTGAGCATACGGGCTACGCTGCCCAGAGATGCCTCTGCCAAAGCATACGTATCAAAGATGCGTTTCACAACCTCCATGTTCTCGTTTGGAATCAAAGCGGGAGAGCGTTTTCCCATCGCATCTGGTATGCGGCCAATGGAAAAGCCGTAGGGTGCAGGCCCACCCGGCCAAGAACCGAGCTTTACCCGCTGATAGTAGTTGTCCCGTACCCGCTCGGCGGTAGTCTCCCGCTCCAGCTGGGCAAAGACCATGATAATACTGAGCATGGCCCGGCCCATTGGAGTGGAGGTGTCGAACCGCTCATTAACAGAGACGAACTCTACCCCGTGCCTTTGCAGCACCTCCCACAGCCGGCTGAAATCGGCCAGCGAGCGGGAGAAGCGGTCCAGGCGGTAGACCACGATTTTCTGAACAAGGCCCTTTTCCACATCGGCCATCATCCTCTGAAAATCTGGCCGATTGGTATTCTTACCTGAGAAGCCCTTGTCTTGATAGACCTGAATATCTTTGCCAACCTCTCGTCTGCACAGGTCGATTTGCCCTTGGATGGAGAGGCTGTCCGCCTTGTCCACGGACTGCCGGGCGTAGATCGCGTCCAAGACGGACACCTCCTCAAAGAAAAATTTGGTGGCGTATTATCAATTGGGGTTATCAGATATGTCCCATATAAGTCGATGCCGAACCAGGCTGTCAGATGTGGATAGGCTTTTGGCGCAGGACTGAAGCAACGATTTCAGAACTTCGTGACAACGGCTCGGATCGTTTTCGAGTGGATGTTTGTGGGTGATGCACATGGCGGATAGCCTCCTTTATTGATACGCGTGTTACCTTCAAAATAATATATAGTCAAATACCCACATTTAGACGTGCGCTTTGCTATTTGCTAGGCAATCCCAACGATGCTGCAAGAGCATCGATATTGGAAAAGTCTTCAGAGCGCGATACACCAAAGCACCCATCCCAGTACGTGCGCAGTTCATCCAGACGTATGAAGAGGGCACGCATGTTGTTGAGTTTTTTACTACTGCGCTGACTTGCGTCAATAACTAATAGATGATTACGCCTCAGTTCCGCGGTGATAGCTTTGACGGTGATATGTTGATCTCGAAAATGCTGTTGCATTAGAAGACACAGGTACCCGGATGTCATGCATAGGCAGCCTTTGTGCTCCGTTGCCGCCTCACCGTGTTGAAATTTTTTGCCTGCCTTATTTGTAATATAAATCGTGCGCACCCCAAAGTGCAGTTCAGCCAGAGCATGTGAGAATCGATTTTTGTCATCGCATTCCCGTTCGCGCTCTAAAAGCTCGTTCTGTCTCGAAAGGGCCTGATTCACAGCATGTTTGATGGTAGTGTCAAGGATTTTGCGCAAATTGGTTTGCAGGCTCTGGAATGAATGAAGTCAGCCAGCAATGGAGGCGTCCTCAACGGCAGCCTCCAGGTGCTTCATATTCATGTACTTTTTGTTGCCCCACTGGGTGCCGGCCAC
>NZ_JALFGV010000007.1:0-11783 GCF_022777125.1 Lawsonibacter sp. | reverse complement strand
TTCAACACCGCCATCGCCGCGCTGATGGCGCTGGTCAATGATTTTTACGCCAACGGCTGCTCCCGGGGCGACTATGCCGCCCTGCTGCTCATGCTCTCCCCCTTCGCGCCCCATATGACGGAGGAGCTGTGGGAGGACCTGGGCTTTGCCGAAGCCCGGGGCGGCATGGCCTGTCAGCAGGCATGGCCCGCCTACGACGCGAGCAAGACCATTGCGGCCGAGGTGAACATGGCAGTGCAGGTGGGCGGCAAGCTGCGCGCCACGATCACCGTGCCTCTGGACAGCGAGCAGGACGCCGTGGTGGCCGAGGCCCAGAAGGACCCCAAGGTCCGGAAGTTTACCGACGGGATGGAGATCGTTAAGGTCATCCTGGTCAAGAATAAACTGGTCAACCTCATCGTCAGGCCGAAGCGATGAGCCCGCATCAGGGAATCCATCATATCTCCCTCAAGACGCAGGGCGAGGCGCAGTTCCAGCAGGTGCTGGCCTTCTACCGGGACGTGCTGGGCTGCCCCCTGGTCCGGACCTGGGGCGCCGGCGGGAACAGCGGCGCCATGCTGGATCTGGGCAACACCCTGCTGGAGGTCACCGCCAACGGCGCGCCCGGCCTGAAGAAGGGGCTGTTTGGGCACATTGCCTTCGCTGCCGCGGATGTGGACGCGCTGGCGGAGCGGGTCCGGGCGGCGGGACGGCCGGTATGGATGGGGCCTGTGGATCAAAACCTGGGCGGCGGCTATCCCATCCGCATCGCATTCTGCACCGGGCCGGCCGGCGAGGACATCGAGTTTTTTCAGGAACGCTGACGGAGGCAAAATGTCCTCTTGACAAGCAGGCGTATCGCGCATATAATGATACTGTTAAAGCCATATCTATGTGGCCCTTTGGCGGCGGGTGTCCGCCGTCTCGGAGGGAGGGGAAGTCAATGTCGGAAGTCCATGTAAAGGACGGCGAGTCCTTGGAGAATGCACTCAAGCGTTTCAAGCGCAACTGCGCCAAGTCTGGTGTTCTGGCCGAGGTTCGTAAGCGTGAGCACTATGAGAGCCCGAGCGTCAAGCGCCGCAAGAAGTCTGAGGCCGCCCGCAAGAACCGCAAGAAGTTCTATTAAGAGCAGTAAACCCCGCGCCGTTTGGCGCGGGGTTTTGTTATGCCGGACGGGGCGCCGTCAGCGCAGGATCTCTTCCAGCAGGTCCTCCACCTGAGGATAGGCCAGCACCGCGTCGGCGATGTTCAGGCTGCGGGCGATCTGCAGTTTTTTTCGAATGGAGCCGGCGTCGTCGAACAGCACGAAATGCGCGCCATTCTGCCGGGACATGTAGGTGAAGTAGTGGGCGCACAGCTCATTGGAGAAGAAGACCGAGGGGGCACGCTCCGCAATGCGCTTTTGCAGCTCCTCCCGGGTGAGCGGCATGCCCTGGCCGGTGGGGGAGGGGAGGTAGAAATCCTCGGCCACCCGCTCTACCGCCAGCGCCACCCGCTCCGCGCCATATTGCGCCGCCGCGTCCTGGAGCCGCTGCTGGAGGGAGCCGCCGGAGAGGGAGGAGGGGATGAGCACCTTGGCCTTGTCGGAGGAGCCGCCGTAGGCCTCGGTCACATACAGCGGCCAGCCCCGCCGGTGGAGCATATCCCCCAGGTCGTGGATCATCTGGGCCAGCAGTTGGAGGGGACGGCCCTCAAAGTCGCAGATGACCCCGTCCAGGCCCCGGGCGGAGCATTCCCGCAAGACCTCCTGACAGAAGGGGCCCGTTTCCCCGCCGCCGGAGAAGCCGGTATTGTCCACCACCATCAGACCGCCCCGAACGGAGACGGGCATGCTGGCGCGGAACAGGTGAGGACCGCCCCCCACCCGGTAGGCCACGTGGCCCACCGGGAGACCGAAGCGCCCGGCCGCCCGGCTGTCCGCCGGCGGCGCGGTCAGGATCAGGTTGGATTTGGATAACATACTGAAAGGTACCCCCTTGTCCATGTTGTGAGAAACGTGTATAATCACTGATATGCGGACAAGTTCTGGAATAGAAGAGGTGAAGGGATGGGTTTTTCCCTGTTGGCCGATTGGGCCGGGAAGTGTATTTTTGAGATCGACCCGGCGGCGCTGGAGCGGCGGGGGATTCGCCTGCTGCTGGCCGACCTGGATAATACCCTGGTCCCCTACGGCGTGCCCGAACCCACGGAAGAAGTGCGGGCTTGGGCGGCCGCGCTGGCGGGGCGGGGGGTGGAGCTTTTTGTGCTGTCCAACAACCGCCATCCCCAGCGGCCGGAGCGCTTTTCCAAGGCGCTGGGGGTCCCGTTCCTCGGCCACGCGGGAAAGCCGAAGGTACGCTCCTTTGCTGCGGCGATGGAGCGTATGGGCTGTACCCGGGAACAGACCGCGGTCGTTGGAGATCAGATCTTTACCGATATCCTGGGCGGGAAGCGGGCCGGAGTGACCACCCTGCTGGTGGAGCCGATCCGGCTTGCGGGCAATCCGGGGCGCTATCTGCGCTATGGGGTGGAGTGGCCCTTCCGCGTCTGGGCGAAAAGGAGAAAACGAGCATTATGAGCGCAAGATTCGGGCCGGCGGGCAACGCCGATTCCTTTCCGTACAAGTCCTCGGTGGATGCGCCCCGGTGGCTGAACGAGCTGGGCCTGGACTGCTACGAGTACCAGTGCGGCAAGGGGGTCAATGTGGGGGAGCAGACCGCCCGCAGGCTGGGCGCGGCGGCCCGGGAGGCGGGGATCGCCCTCTCGCTCCACGCGCCTTACTTCACCAACCTGGCCAATCCCGAGCCCGAGAGCCTAAAAAAGACCATCGGCTATATCGTCTCCGCCTGCCGGGCGGCAGACTGGATGGGGGCCGGGCGGGTGGTCGTCCATTCCGGGGCTCTGATGAAACGCAGCCGGCGGGCGGCGCTGGATATCGCGCGGTTGTCGCTCAAAGCGGTGCTTGCCGCCTGCGACGAGGCGGGCTTCGGCCATATCGCCCTGTGCCCCGAGACCATGGGCAAGATCAATCAGCTGGGGGACCTGGACGAGGTGCTGGAGCTGTGTACCCTGGACGAGCGGCTGGTGCCCACGGTAGACTTTGGACATCTGTATGCCCGTACGCTGGGCGGGCTGAGCGGACCGGAAGCCTGCGCGGCCATCCTGGACCGCATCCGGGCGGTGCTGGGAGAGCAGCGGGCCGCCGGTTTCCACAGCCACTTTTCCAAGATCGCGTTTACCCCCAACGGCGGGGAAAAGATGCACCTTACCTTTGCGCAGACCGATTTCGGTCCCGAACCGGAGCCCCTGATGGCGGAGGTAGCACGCCGGGGCTGGAGTCCCACCTTCATCTGCGAAAGCGCCGGCACTCAGGCGGAAGACGCGCTGAGGATGAAACGGATGTATCAGGCCCGCTTGTCATATGCGCCCCAACGCCCCTGAGACGGGCCGGTAGACACGGGACCGGCCGGAGATCGAAAAAACGCCAAGGATTTGAATATGATCAGAAAGGAAGAACTAGGATGAACCATCTCAAACAAATTGCAGCCGGGCTGGACGAGTACGGCCTGGACGCCATGCTGGTTACCAGCGCCCCCGGCGAGTTCTACGCCGTCGGATTCCATGGGGAGGGCGCAGTGGTGGTGACGAGCGGGGAGTGCCGCTACTTTACCGATTCCCGCTATATCGAGGCGGCGGAAAAGCAGGTTGCCGGGGCCCATATCACCATGACCGACCGCAGCAAGAACATTCAGGCGCTGGTAAAGGGCGCGGTGGAAGAGCTGGGCGTGAAAAAGCTGGGGTTTGAGGACGGCTATATGACCGTGGCCCAGTACAACCGGTACGCCGGGGACCTCCCCTGCGCGCTGACGCCTGCCAATCAGCTTATTTCCAAACTGCGCGCCGCCAAGGATGCCGAAGAGATCGAACTGATGAAGAAGGCGCAGGAGATCACCGACAAGGCCTTTTCAGAGATCATCCGGTTTATCCGCCCCGGCATGACCGAGCGGGAAATCGCCGCCAGACTCCAGTACGACATGCTGCGCCTTGGCGCGGACAAGATGTCCTTCGACCCCATTGTGGTCACCGGCCCCAACGGCAGCCTGCCCCATGGGATTCCCGGGGACCGGAAGGTGGAGCCGGGCAGCTTCATCACTATGGATTTTGGCTGCAAGTACGGCGGTTACTGCTCCGACATGACCCGTACCGTGGCGGTGGGGGAGCCCACGCAGGAGATGCGCAAGGTCTATGACACGGTGCTACGGGCCCAGCGGGCGGGCATTGCCGCCACCCGCGCCGGCGTGCCGGGCAAGCAGATCGACGCCGCCGCCCGCAAGGTCATCGAGGAGGCGGGGTACGGGCCGTATTTCGGTCATGGCTACGGCCACAGCGTGGGCATTGAGATCCATGAGTCGCCCAATGCCAATACCGCCGACGAGACCCCCATGCCGGTCGGGGCCGCCGTGTCCGCCGAACCGGGTATCTATCTGCCCGGCCGCTTCGGCGTACGCATCGAGGATGTGGTGGTCATGACCGAGGACGGCTGCGAGATCCTCACAAAATCGCCCAAAGAGCTGATTATTCTGTAAAAACCCTTGCCAACAGGGGAATAATGGAGTAAAATAGCATAGCTAAAATATGCGAAACCTTGTTTTGGAGGATGAATACCAATGCCGACGATTACTGCCAGTGATTTCCGCAACGGCGTGACCTTCGAGATGGATGGTCAGGTCATGCAGGTGGTCGAGTTCCAGCACGTCAAGCCCGGTAAGGGCGCGGCCTTTGTCCGCACCAAGATGAAAAACGTCATCACCGGCGGCGTGACCGAGACCTCCTTTAACCCTACCGCCAAGTTCGAAAGCGCCTATGTGGACCGCAAGGATATGGAGTACAGCTATAACGACGGCGACCTGTACTACTTCATGGATCCCGAGACCTATGACCTGATCCCCATCGGAAAGGATACCCTGGGCGACAATTTCCGTTTCGTCAAGGAGAACATGTCCTGCAAGATCAACTCTTACAAGGGCAAGATCTTCGCTGTGGAGCCCCCCACCTTTGTGGAGCTGGAGGTCACCGAGACCGATCCCGGCTTCAAGGGCGATACCGCCACAAACGTGACCAAGCCCGCCACTCTGGAGACCGGCGCCGAAATCAAGGTGCCCCTGTTCATCAACCCCGGCGACAAGATCAAGATCGATACCCGTACCGGCGAATATCTGGAGCGCTGCAAGGCCTGATCATCCGCTTTGGCGGTACGAAGGCAGAACCGCTCCGGCGGGTGTCGGAGGCCCCGCAGCGCGGGGCGCGCCGTATGGCGCGGACAAGCGTTTGCCGCAGGCAAAACCTTGGCGCAAGGCGGAATTTACTTCCGCCGCGCAAGTAAAAAGCAGGGCTCCCATACAAAGCCATGACCTGTATGGGATTCACCCGCACCGGCGAATATCCGGAGCGCTGCAGGGCCTGAGCCGGCAGCGGCAGAGCACGGGCCTGACCCGTAAGGCGGCGGCGTGACGCCGCCGTCAATAAAAGGAGAAAAGTATGACTATTTCTGAAAAGGTCGCATACCTGAAGGGGCTGGCCGAGGGCCTGGCCATCGATACCGAGAAGTCCAAGGAGGGAAAGCTCATCTCCGTGATGATCGGCATCCTGGAGGAGATCGGTCTGTCGATTGAGGATCTGGAGGAGAACACCGTAGCTCTGGGCGAGGAGATCGACGCGCTTTCCGACGACCTGTCCGAGGTGGAAGAGGCCGTCTTCGAGGAGGACGACGAGGACGAGGACGACGACTGCTGCTGCGAGGACGATTTTTTTGAGACCGAGTGCCCCAACTGCGGGGAGACGCTGGTCATCGACGCATCCGTGCTGGAGGAGGGCGTGATCCAGTGCCCCAGCTGCAAGGAGAAATTTGCGCTGGATCTTTCCGACGAGTGCTGTGACGACGGCTGCGACTGCGGCTGCGGCTGTGAACACGACCACGACGAGGAATAACACGTAAGCCAACGAGCGCCCCGGAGTATTCCGGGGCGCTCGTTCTGGTCTGTTCGCTCCAGCCGTCTTCCGCGCGCGGCGGTTTTGTCAGCCGCTCCCGATCATCCGGGGCCTTGATCCTGCAGAGGACTTTGGGGAAGGCGGTAAAGCGCACCCATACGTGTGCCCGGATGGGTGCGGGCTCGGCCCGCGCTGTCGGCTCCCCCGGCCGCTGTTTCAGGAGAATTGGAAGTAGGAGGCGCCGGGAGGCGGACAAAAAGGGAAGGGGCCGAACGGATGGAGGGAAAGATATCCCGGCCGGCGGGGAATTCTTTTTGGAAACGGATTGCACCCGCACGACGGCGGTAGTATAATCTCTACGATATGCAATTTTTTCGAACGTAAGCAATGAACAAATAGGCGGTAGAAGGTATATGAGGACACAGGCGGAGCAAGAACGAAAAACACTGGAGGACGTGGCCCCGGGGGAGCGGGGCGTGATCCTCAAGGCGGGAAATGAACGGGGCGCCGTCAAGCGGCGGCTGGTGGATATGGGCCTGACGCCCGGCACTGAGATCACGGTGCGCAAGGTGGCGCCCTTCGGGGATCCCATCGAGGTCAATCTGCGGGGCTACGAGCTCTCCCTGCGCAAGCAGGACGCGCACCAGATCCTGATGGCCACCGGCGCGGAAGGGGAGGCCTTTGCCGATACCCGCAGGCAGCGCATCGGTATGGTGCAGCATCTGCCGGACGAGGAGGCGCTGCGCCGCATGAGCGCCGACCACGCCCACGAGGCGGCGGAGCACGGCGGCGTGCCGGATTATGCCAGTCACGATACCCGGGAAATGAAACTGGCTCTGGTGGGCAATCCGAACTGCGGCAAGACCACGCTGTTCAACGCCCTTACCGGCTCCAACCAGTATGTGGGCAACTGGCCCGGCGTCACGGTGGAGAAGAAGGAGGGCAGGGCGGACGTAGATGGCAAGGCGCTCACCGTGGTGGATCTGCCCGGCATCTACTCCCTGTCGCCCTATTCCATGGAGGAGATCGTGGCCCGGGACTTCATCGTGGGCGAGCACCCGGACGCCGTCATCAATATTGTGGACGCCACCAATATTGAGCGCAATCTGTACCTGACGGCCCAGCTGCTGGAGCTGGAACGCCCCATGGTCATTGCCCTGAATTTTATGGACGAGGTCGAAAAGCACGGCGACCGGATCGACGTGGCGCGGCTTTCCCAGGCCCTTGGAGTACCGGTGATCCCGATCACCGCCCGCTCCGGGAAAAACGTCAAGGAGCTGCTGCGGCGGGCCCATCAGCAGATGCATGTGGGCGTTACCGTAGAGCCCGACGATCTGTACGACGATTTTACCCATCAGATCCACCACAAGGTGGGCGAGTTGATCCACGACAAAGCCTATGCCGCCAAGGTACCGGCACACTGGGCCGCCATCAAGCTGATTGAGGGAGACGAGCTGGTGGAGCAGGCGCTGGGCCTGGACGAGACCGCCAAGACGCAGCTGGAAGCGGTATGCCGGGAGTATGAGGGGGCCTACGCTCTGGGCGACCGGGAGACCCTCATCGCCGACGCGCGGTATCAGTTCATCCAGCGGGTGGTGGCCCACTGTGTGAAGAAGGGACGGCCGCTGGGGGAGCCGACCCTTTCCGACAGGATCGACTCCATCGTCACCCATAAATTCCTGGCCATTCCCGTGTTTCTGCTGATGATGCTGTGCATGTTTGCCCTCACCTTCGGCCCCGGCCAATTGCTCTCCGATGGGGTAGATACCCTGATCGGCGGCTATTTTGCCGGCTTTGTCCGTGCCGGACTCACCGCCGCCGGGGTGGCGCCCTGGGTGGAGGCCCTTCTGGTGGACGGAGTGATCGCAGGGGTGGGCGGCGTGCTCACCTTCCTGCCTCAGATCGCGATCCTGTTCCTGTTCCTCTCCTTTCTGGAGGACTCCGGCTATATGGCACGGGCGGCCTTCATCATGGACCGGCTGCTGCGGCGCTTCGGCCTCAGCGGCAAGGCCTTTATCCCCATGCTGATGGGCTTTGGCTGCACGGTGCCCGCGGTGATGGGTGCCCGCACCATGGAGAACGAAAAGGACCGGCGTATGACCATCATGCTGGTGCCCTTCATGTCCTGCTCCGCCCGTCTGCCCGTATACGGGCTGCTCACCGCGGCCTTTTTCCCGCGGTACGGCGGCGCGGTGGTCTTTTCCCTGTACCTGCTGGGCCTGCTCTTTGCCATCGCTTCGGGGATCCTCCTCAAAAAGTTCGTCTTCAAGGGGGAGCCCGCCGCCTTCGTGCTGGAACTGCCGCCTTACCGCCTGCCCACCCTGAAAAATATCTCCCTGCACGTGTGGGAGAAGGTAAAGGGCTTTTTGGTCAAGGCGGGCACCCTGATCCTGGCCATGAGCGTGCTGCTGTGGTTCCTCCAGGCGTTTGGCGTGGAAAACGGCGCCTTCGGCATGGTGGAGGACGCCAGCCGCTCCCTGCTGGGATACGTGGGCTCCCGGATCGCGCCGGTGCTGATCCCCCTGGGGTTCGGCACCTGGCAGGCGGCCGTGGCCCTGCTGTCCGGATTGGTAGCCAAGGAGATGGTCGTCTCCTCCATGAGCATGCTTTACGGCTTCTCCGTCACCGCCGGCGGCGCAACGGTGGCCGCGGCGCTGAGCTCCACGTTCCAGAGCCCGGCGGCCGCCTACGCCTTCCTGGTGTTCGTCCTGCTGTATGTCCCCTGCGTGGCGGCGGTATCCACCATCCGCAAGGAGATGAACTCCCTCAAATGGACCCTGGCCTCCGTTGCCTGGCAGATCGGGGCGGCTTACCTGGGGTCCTTCCTGGTCTATCAGATCGGAAGTCTGATCCTGAAGGTGCTGTAACATGAAGTATGTCATTTACATCGGCGTGGCGGTTTTGATCCTGTGGGCGGCGGCCTACCTGATCTACCGCTTCCAACAGCGGCTCAGGGGCAAGCGGGGCTGCGGCTGCGGCGGCTGCTCCAGCTGCCCACACACGTATTGCCGCCACCGGAAGAAACCATAGGGCGGGGCGCGTACCCGCCGCCGGGGATCAGGAGGTTTTTATGAACGAAAAGCAGGCGCGGCTTCAGGAATGGATCACAGACAGTCCGAATATCGTATTTTTCGGCGGCGCAGGCGTGTCCACCGAGAGCGGCATTCCGGATTTCCGCAGTGTGGACGGCCTGTACAACCAGCAGTATCCCTATCCGCCCGAGACGATTTTGAGCCGCACGTTTTTTGAGCGTTCCCCAGAAGAATTCTACCGGTTTTACCGCGATAAAATGCTCTTTCCCGACGCCAGACCCAACGCCGCCCATTGGAAGCTGGCGGAGCTGGAGCGGGCGGGAAAGCTCTCCGCGGTGATCACCCAGAACATCGACGGACTTCACCAGGCGGCGGGGAGCAAAAACGTGTACGAGCTGCACGGCAGCGTCCACCGCAATTTCTGCAGGAAGTGCCGCCGGTTCTACGATCTGAAGTTCGTGCTGCGCAGTCAGGGCGTACCCAGGTGCCCGGCCTGCGGCGGGATCATAAAGCCTGACGTGGTGCTCTATGAGGAGCCGCTGGACCAGCAGACCATGGAGGCGGCCCTGCTGGCCATTGCCCGGGCGGACCTGCTCCTCATCGGCGGGACCTCTCTGGCGGTGTACCCGGCGGCGGGCCTGATCCGCTATTACCAGGGGCGGCATCTGGTGCTCATCAACAAAAGCCCCACGCCCTACGACAAGAACGCCGATCTGGTGATCGCGGGACCCATCGGGGCCATCCTGGGGGAGATCCGGGTTTAGTGAAACGGCGGGAAAAAAGGAGATGGCCGGGACCATCTCCTTTTTCTTCGGTAAAAATTTATTGAATAACGATAAAAAAGAATTGACAATCAATATAATGCATGCTATCCTTTCTGAGAGAGGTGAGAAGATGGATATGACCGTAGTACAAAAGCTGGCGAGGGTATTGAACGTCCTGGTGACCATCACGTTTGTGTGCAATCTTATCGCCCTTCTGCTGGTTCCGGGACTGGTGGGCATCGGCCAGGAAGGGGGAATGGAGGCGTTCCGGTATCTCACATCCTACGAAAACCCGCTGGAGGTTCCCCTGCGGCTGGCGGCCCTGTTTTTTATGGTCTGCTGGCAGTTCTTGTGGCGGATTTGGAGAGATGCCCCTGGGGCTGTGCTGACCGTTTTCCTCTGGTTCTGCGGCATCTGCACCGCCGTAATTTTGTGGCAGGGCCGCCGGGTGCTGGGTACCATCCTGACGGGCGCCCCTTTCCGGGCAGAGAACGGCGTCAGCCTCCGGCGGGCGGCCCTGTGCTGTTTTCTGATCTCCGCCGCCGCGCTGGCACGGGTGGTGTGGGGGCTGTTTTACTACCGCTCCGCCGCTCCGCTGCTCACCTATAACGCCCTGTTTGTCCCCATCTTCCTGATGGCGGGCCTTTTGTGCATGGTCATGTCCGCCCTCTTCCGTCAGGCCGCCGAGCTGAAGGAAGAGAATGACCTGACCATTTAAGGGGGCGGAACGATGGCGATCATGGTCAATCTGGACGTCATGATGGCGAAACGGAAGATGAGCCTGAACGAACTGGCCCAGCGGGTGGATCTGACCCTGGCCAACCTGTCCATCCTGAAAAACAACCACGCCAAGGCGGTGCGCTTCACGACCCTGGAGGCCATCTGCAAGGCCCTGGACTGTCAGCCGGGGGATATTCTGGAATATGTGCCCGATGATGCGGGAAAACGCTCTTAGGAAAGGGGAAATACGACATGGGTTATGCCTGGCTCAATCTGGGCAGTCTGGCGTTGGGAGGGATCGCCTGGGCTCTGCCGGTCGCCGCCCTGGCCCGGAGGGATAAAGCTACCCGCCGGGAAGCGGCCGTATGCTCTGCCGCCAGCGCAGCCTCCTGTTCGCTTGCTTTGTGCCTGGTGGTCTTCTACCTGGGCCATCTGGCCGACCGCCGGGACTGGTCCGCGCTGCTGGACACGGCGGGCGCGTTCCGGCTGTGCGCCGGGGGGCTTTTCCTGGGGACTCTGCTGCTGAATGCGCTGGCGCTGGCCGGGCACCCCTGGCGGAGGGGCGGAGCGGGTGCGCATGAAACGGC
The DNA here is from genome assembly GCF_022777125.1 of Lawsonibacter sp. Lineage (NCBI taxonomy): Bacteria > Bacillati > Bacillota > Clostridia > Eubacteriales > Oscillospiraceae > Lawsonibacter > Lawsonibacter sp. Next base: position 734 of record NZ_JALFGV010000007.1, on the reverse strand, counting down.
GTAACGGCTGCGCGGCGCTGCCGCCGCTGTTGCTGTTGCTGTTGCTGGCGCTGTGTGGCTGTTCGGGCTCCCGGGCGGATTATGTGGGGCGGCAGGTGGGCCTTGACCTGCCCCGGACGGAGTCGGTGACCTATCAGGACAGCCATGGCGGGTTCCACGGGGACGGCCTGCTGTTGGTGGAGCTGGCCTTCGCTCCGGAGGACGCCCCGTCGGTGGAGGACGGCATCCTCCGCCGGGGCGACCTGTGGAATGAGGGGCCGTTTGACGATTATCTGGGCGGCATCCTGTACGAAGGCGGCCCGGCGGGGGAGGGCGGCTGGCCCAGGGGGAACGACGACTGCTACTGGTACTTCCGGGACCGTCAGCAGGATGAACGCCCCCTGAACCGGCGGGGCTCCTGGAATTATACCGCGGCCCTCTACGATGCCCAAAGCGGCACCCTCTACTATCTGGAATTCGATACCTGAAAGGAGATGCCGGATGCGACGCTTTGCATGTGAACGATGGTTCCGGGGAACGCTTGTTCCCGTGCTGCTGCTGCTGGGATGGCTGCTGCTGCCCGTACTGTTCCAGACCCGGATGGGATTTCAAAGCGGCGCCCGCTGGGCCTGGGAATGGAGCTATTTTGCCCTGACGGCGCTGGCCGCGGCCGGACTGCGGCGTTACCGGTGGAATGGGCGGGGCGGGCTGTGGTGCGCGCTGCTCTCGCCCGCTGCGGCGCTGGGCGCCGCCTT
>NZ_JALFGV010000087.1:0-9739 GCF_022777125.1 Lawsonibacter sp. | reverse complement strand
GCCTGACCTGTCCCGCCGGGACGGTTCTCTTAACAACACCATATAGATTTTTTGTACGCCGCCGCCCGCCATCGAGCAGAGTTTTTACACCTAATTGGGGATGAAACAGCTCATGGCGGGCGGCGGCATCATCGTGCTGGGTACGACCCTGATCCCTCTGCTGTCCACCCTGTTTTAAGGGCGTAAGGCATGGGATTTCTCACCGACTGGCTGACAGACTGGCTAAAAGAGCTGCTGATCGAGGGGATCATGGGCAACCTCACAGGGCTTTTTGATACGGTCAATTCCCGTGTCGGAGAGATTGCGGTGCAAGTGGGAACTACCCCGGCGGCATGGAACGCCGGGGTGTTCTCCCTGATCCGGCAGCTTTCTGAAACGGTGATACTGCCGATTGCCGGTCTGATCCTCACCTTCGTTGCCACCTATGAGCTGATCCAGCTCATTATCGAGAAGAACAACCTGCATGATCTGGACTACTGGATCTTTTTCAAGTGGATATTCAAAACGGCCTGCGCCATTTTGATTTTGTCCAACACTTTCAATATCGTCATGGCCGTGTTTGATGTGTCCCAAAGCGTTATCGCCCGGGCAGCCGGGATCGTGCAAGGCTCAACGGACATTTCGGAGGCCATGCTTGCCGACTTGGAGACCACGCTGGAAACGCTGGGGCTTGGCTCTCTGCTGGGGCTGTGGCTGCAATCCCTGCTCATTCATGTGACCATGTGGGCGATCAATATCGTGATTTTCGTCATCGTCTATGGCCGCATGATTGAAATATACCTGCTGACCAGCTTAGCGCCCATCCCCGTTGCCACGCTCTCTAACCGGGAGCTTGGCAGCACCGGGCAGAACTATTTGAAGTCCCTGTTTGCCGTGGGCTTTCAAGGGCTATTGATCCTCGTCTGCGTTGCCATCTATGCGGTGCTGATACAGGGCATCGCTACAAGCGGCGACCCCATCGGCGCGATATGGGGCTGCATGGGCTATTCCGTGCTGCTCTGCTTCTGCCTTTTCAAGACTGGCTCCATCGCCCGCAGCGTGTTCAGCGCACATTAAAGGAGGGATGAATATGACCTTGGGACAAAATGTCCCAAAGCTGGATGCGCTGCACCTTATGGACGGGATCGAGGGCTTGCGCTCTCTGCCAAAACATAGCGTGGATATGCTCTTGACCGATCCGCCCTACGGTACGACCCGGAACTTTTGGGATGTGCCGCTGCCGCTCCCGGAGCTGTGGGAGGCAGTGCGCTGGGCGGTGAAGCCCAACGGAGCCATCCTGTTTTTCGCTCAATGCCCCTTTGATAAGGTGCTGGGCGCATCCAACCTCGCCATGCTCCGCTATGAGTGGGTGTGGTACAAGTCCCGGGCAACAGGCTTTCTCAATGCCAACCGTGCGCCGCTGAAAAAGTCCGAGAACATTCTGGTGTTCTATCAGAAGTCCCCGGTGTACCATCCGCAATTCACCTACGGGGAGCCGTACCGCAAGACCAATCCCCGCAGCGGATGCAGTACCAACTACGGCAAGTTTGAACGGACAGGCTCAGAGTCCAGCGATGGGCGGCGTTATCCGGGAAATGTGCTGTTCGTGCCGACGGTGATGGGCGGCATCCATCCCACGCAAAAGCCCGTGGAGCTGTGCGAGTATTTCATCAAGACCTACACCAACGAAGGAGCGGTGGTGGCAGACATCTGCGCGGGCAGCGGCACGACTGCCGTTGCCGCTATGAACACAGGCCGCCGCTTCATCTGCTTTGAAAATGCCCCCTCCATCTACACAATCGCCGCCCAGCGCATCGAGCAGGCGCGGCTGGCCGTGGCCGAGGGCGGGAAAGGAGAATAGCTATCGAAAAATACCCCATTATTTACGCAGATCCCCCGTGGCGCTACTCGGCTAAGAAAGTACAGGGCGCGGCGGAAAATCACTACCCCACCATGAGCATTGATGAATTGTGTGCGCTGCCTGTGGCCGAGCTTGCGGCCAAGGACAGCGCCCTTTTCATGTGGGCGACCTTTCCCCAGCTCCCGGAGGCTCTGCGGCTCATCCGTGCGTGGGGCTTCACCTATAAATCCGTTGCGTTCGTCTGGCTCAAAAAGAACAAAAAGGCGGATAGCTGGTTTTATGGGCTGGGCTTCTGGACGAGGGCGAACGCCGAGATCTGCCTGCTGGCGACCAAGGGACATCCGAAGCGGCAGGCCGCCGACATTCACCAGTTTATCATTTCGCCCATCGAAGCCCACAGCAAAAAGCCGGATGAAACCCGTGATAAGATCGTTGCCCTCATGGGCGATTTGCCCCGCGTGGAGCTGTTCGCAAGGCAGACCTCTCCCGGCTGGGATGTATGGGGCAACGAGGTGGAGCCGACGATCCCGGACTTTGGGACAAATTGTCCCAAACTGGAGGTGACAGACTGATGCCCTATGTGAATGTCCCGAACGACCTTTCCAAGATCAAGACAAAGATCGCGTTCAACCTAACCAAGCGCCAGCTTATCTGCTTTGGCCTTGGAGCTGCTATCGGCGTTCCTACCTACCTTTTGACCCGGCAGGCCATCGGCAACACCGGGGCGCTGTTCACTATGCTGACGATCATGCTCCCGGCGTTCCTGCTGGCGATGTACGAAAAGGATGGCTTACCCTTTGAAAAGGTGATCCGCAACATCATCCGGGTCAAGTTTACCCGCCCCGGCATCCGACCGTACCGAACGGAAAATATCTATGCCCCATTTGCGCGAAAGGAGGAGCCTATTGAGCAAAGCAAAAAAGCAGAAAAACGCAAATAAGCACCGGGCGCTGTCCGCCCAGCAGACCATTCCTTATATCGCCATGCACCCGGACGGGATCTGCCAGCTCCCCGGCGGGCTTTACACAAAGACGCTGGAATATGAGGACATCAATTATGCCGTAGCGTCCACGGAGGATCAGACTGCCATTATCAGCGGGTGGAGCGCGTGCCTGAATTATTTTGACAGCTCTCTGCCGTTCCAGCTTTCCTTTGTCAACCGCCGCAGCCGGAACGCCAACCGCTACAAAGTGAATATCCCGGCGCAGGAGGATGACTTCAACAGCATCCGGGGCGAGTATGTAGAAATGCTCAAAGGCCAGATTGCCAAGAGCAATAACGGCATTGAACGGTATAAGTACATCACCTTTGGCCTGCCCGCCGAGGGCGTGGCGGAGGCGCGTCCCCGGCTGGGGCGCGTGGAGGCGGATGTCATGGGCAATCTGAAACGGCTGGGCGTCCAGTCCCGCCCGCTGGATGGCCGGGATCGGCTGGCGGTGCTGCATGGGCAGATGCATCCCGGCGGGCGTGAGCCGTTCCGCTTTGCGTGGAAAGACATTCCCAAGACGGGCATGGGGACAAAGGACTACATCGCCCCGGACAGTTTCGACTTTCGGCAGAGCCGGACTTTCCGTGTCGGCCAGATGTGGGGCGCGGCGTCCTATTTGCAGATCATGGCATCGGAGCTTTCCGATAAGCTGCTGGCGGAAATTCTGGAACTGGACGCCGAGCTGACCGTCACCATGCACATTCAGACGGTAGACCAACTCAAGGCCATTAAGACGATCAAGGGAAAGATCTCTGACATAGGCCGCATGAAGGCGGAGGAACAGAAAAAGGCCGTCCGTGCCGGGTACGATATGGAGATTTTGCCGCCTGACCTCATTACCTTTTCCAAGGACGCCGCCGAGCTGCTCTCCGACCTGCAAAGCCGCAACGAGCGAATGTTCCTGCTGACCTTTACGGTGGTGAACCTCGCTCCCACCCGGCAGCGCCTTGAAAACGATGTGTTCACGGTGAGCGGCATCGCACAGAAATACAACTGCGCTCTGCGCCGTCTGGACTGGCAGCAGGAGCAGGGCTTTGTGTCCTCGCTGGCGCTGGGCTATAACGGCATTGAGATCCAGCGGGGCATGACCACCAGCTCTACCGCCATTTTCATTCCCTTTATGACCCGGGAGCTTCGTATGGACGGGCAGGCGCTTTACTACGGCATGAACGCCCTTTCCAACAATATCATCATGGCTGACCGCAAAAAGCTCAAATCCGCCAACGGAATGTACCTCGGCTCTACGGGCAGCGGCAAGAGCTTCGCCGCAAAGCGTGAGCTGATCAATGTGTTCCTCGCTACCAATGACCGCATCATCGTGGTTGACCCGATGGGCGAATATGCCCCGCTGGTGCGGCGCTTGGGTGGGCAGGTCATTGAGATCGCCCCGGACAGCCCGCACCACATTTCGCCTATGGACTTGCAAATGAATATCAATGACGAGGACAGTCCGCTTTCCATGAAGGCGGATTTTCTGCTGTCCCTGTGTGAGCTGATCGTGGGCGGCAAGGAGGGCTTGCAGCCCATCGAGAAAACCGTCATTGACCGCTGTGTGCGGCTGGTCTACCGGGAAATGGCGCTGGGGCTGGAAACGGCCAAAACGCCGCTGCTGCAAGGTCTGTATGAGGAGCTGCTGCGCCAGCCCGAGCCGGAGGCGCGGCGGGTGGCGACGGCGCTGGAGCTTTACTGCACAGGCTCTCTCAACCTTTTCAACCATCCCACGAATGTTGACCTCAATTCCCGTGTGGTCTGCATTGTCCTAAAGGGCTTGGGTGAAAACCTCCGCAAAATCGCCATGCACACCACCAATGAATTTGTCACGGCGGCGGTAAACGCCAACCATGCCGAGGGCGTGGCGACATGGTGCTACTTTGACGAGTTCCATATCCTGCTCCGTGATCCGCTGACTGCCAGCTACTTTGTGGCGGTCTGGAAAATGCTCCGCAAAAAGGGCTGCGTCCCCTCGGCGCTGACGCAGAATGTGAAAGACCTGCTGGCCAGCCGTGAGATTGAGAACATTCTGGACAACACGGATTTCATGGTGCTGCTGTCGCAGGCGCAGAGCGACCGTGCAATTTTGGCAAAGCAGCTTGGCATTTCCGAGCATCAGCTCTCCTATATTACGCACTCCAATTCCGGCGAGGGCTTGCTGTTCTATGGAAATGTCACCATCCCGTTTGTAGACCGTTTCCCCCGTGGGGAGATCTATGACCTGCTGACGACCCGCCCGGAGGATCTTGCCCATGAGCGAACAGACGAGTAACCCCACTTCGGGACAAAAAGTCCCAAAGTCCAAATTCCATCCAAAAAGCCAACAGGAGCAGACAGCCGCCAGTAAGCTACGCATGGAAAAGCGGGGCGAAAAGCTGGATGCCGCCCGGGAGAAGCTGGCAAAGCAGAAGCCGCCGAAAAAGCCCGGTGCGGTCAAGCGCCTTGCCCATACCGCCGGACACGGTGTCCACGGCTTTGTGCATGGCAAACTCTATGAGGTCGAGCATGAAAATGTCGGCACAGAGGGCGCACACCGTTCCGAGCTGGCAGCAGAGTCCGTGTACCGCTTTGGCAGGCGCAAGCTCCGCAAGGCCATCCGGGAACACCCGGCAAAGGCGGTGGAGCGTGTGGAGAGCAAGCACATTAAGGCCACGGCGGATTATTACTACCGCAAGACCGTGGAGGAACACCCGGAAATGCAGGAGAGCGGCGCGGTGTCCCGGTATCTGCAAAAACAGAAGATCAAGCGCCAGTACGCAAAGCAGGCGCGGGAGGCTGCCAGGCAGACCGCCAAGGCCGCCGAGGGTACGGCGTCCGTCACGGGCAAGCTGACGGAAAAGGTGTCCGCCTACATCAAGGAACATCCCGGCGGGTTGCTCCTGCTGCTGGCGGCGTTTCTTCTGCTGGTGGTGCTGCAATCGTGTATGTCCTCGCTGGTAACGGTGGGCAACGGCGTGGCCGGAGCCATCGGCGCGTCTACCTATGCCGCCGAGGACGCTGACCTACTGGGGGCGGAGGCCGCCTACTGCGCTCTGGAGGACGAGCTGCAACGCTACCTCGACACCTACACCCGCACCCACGATTATGACGAATATTATTTTGACCTTGACACCATTGAACACGATCCCTATGTGCTGCTGTCCATCGTCTGCGCGCTCCATGAGGGCGAGTGGACGCTGGGCGAGGTGCGGGGGACGCTCCAAATGCTCTTTGACCGCCAGTACATTTTGACCGAGGATGTGGTGGTGGAGGTGCGCTATTCCGGCATGGAGGCCGAGCTGCAAAACTACCTGGACGCCTATACCGCCACCCACAGCTATGACGAATACCATTTTGATCTGGACGAGATCGAGCACGATCCCTATGTGCTGATCTCTATCCTCTGTGTGCTCCATGAGGGGGAATGGACGGCGGACGAGGTGCAGGGCACCCTGGAAAACCTCTTTGACCGCCAGTATATCCTGACGGAGCGCGTGGTGCGGGAAACCCGGTATGACAGCGACGGCGATCCCTACTCCTGGTACATCTGTTATGTCACGCTGGAAAACAAAAACCTTTCCCATCTGCCCCTGGAAATGATGGGCGAGGAACAAATGGCCCGTTACTCCCTCTATATGTCCACCCTGGGGAACAGGCCCGATCTGTTCCCGGAGTCAGCCTATGTGGGGAAATACATCACAAACCCGCCCGCTGACTATGACGTGCCGGTGGAATATCTGGACGATGAAACCTTTGCGGCCATTTTAGGCGAGGCGGAGAAATACCTGGGCTATCCCTATGTGTGGGGTGGCAGCTCTCCGGCCACGTCCTTTGACTGCTCCGGTTTTGTGTCCTGGGTGATCAATCACTCCGGCTGGAATGTGGGCCGCTTGGGAGCCCAGGGGCTCTATAACATCTGCACCCCCACCAGCGCACCCCGCCCCGGCGATCTGGTGTTCTTTGTCGGCACCTATGACACGGCGGTCGTGTCCCATTGTGGCATCTATGTGGGGGACGGGATGATGATCCATTGTGGCGATCCCATCCAATATGCAAACCTGAATACAAGCTACTGGCAATCTCATTTCTACGCCTACGGGCGTTTACCCTGACAAGGAGGTTATCTATGGCGGCAAGCAAAAGCCAAAAAATCCAGGCCGAGATTGATAAGGTCAAGGCCAAAATCAGCGAACAGCAGGCCCGGCTGAAAGAGCTGGAGCAAAAGCACCGGGAGGCGGAAAACGAGGAGATCGTGGACATTGTGCGGGGCATGAGCGTTTCCCTGGAGGAGCTGCCCCTGGTGCTCCAGCGGCTCCGGGACGGCGGTACCTCTGGACAAAGTGTCCAGAAGTCCGAGGACGGCGGAAAGGAGGAAAATTGAAGATGAAACGCTTTCGGGTGATGGCGGCGGCGCTTTGCGCCGTCGTTCTTTTATGCGGTTTTAGCGTCCCGGCGTATGCTTACGCGGACGGCGGCGAGGGCGCGGACTACGGCGATCCCACCATGACGGAGGAAACTCCCGCCCCGGAGCCCACCATTAAGCCCGGCGAGGGCTTTTCCGAAGAGGGCAACCTTGTGACCCGCGATCTGCTCTATGACGAGCACACCAACAAGCAGTTTATTACCGTCCAGACCAGCGGCGGCAACACGTTCTATATCGTCATTGACTATGACAAGCCCGTGGACGAAGAGGGCGAACAGTACGAAACCTACTTTTTCAGCGTTGTGGACGAGGCCGATCTGCTGGCTGCGGCGGAGGCCGCTGGCGTGGAACAGGCGGTGTGCTCCTGCTCTGAAAAATGCGAGGCAGGGGCCGTCAATACGGATTGTGCCGTCTGCTCTGTCAATATGAACAAGTGCGTGGGTGTTGAGCCGGAGCCGGAGCCCACGGAAACCGAGGAGCCCGCCCCGGAGGAGGGCGAGCCGGAAACGAGCGGCAACACGGGGATGCTCCTGGCGGTGCTGGCTGTGGCCCTGGTGGGCGGCGGAGCGGCGTTCTATTTCAAGGTGCTGCGCCCCAAACAGCAGAAAGCCGCCGCGCCCCAGGAGGACTACGGCGACGAGCTCACGGACTATGACGAGCCGGATGGCTACGGGGACGATGACGATGACGGCCCGCCCTGGGACGAGGAGGACGAGGACGGAGAGGAGGCGGACAAATGAGGTTTACCAACAGCCCCTATGAAAAGATGATGCAGCAGAAGCCCCGCCCCCAGGCTCCGACCCCGGCAAAGCCGCCTAGGGGCTCCCGGTGTTCCGGGTGTCCCTACTGGCGCGGGATCGGCTGCGTGTCCTGCTACCGGGAGCTTATGTGGGCCCCGGCTGGCGGGAGGTGACGGCTTGGCCCGTGAACTGACGCGCGAGGAAAAACGGGCGATCCGAGCCCTGGTAACAAAATGGTGTGCCAACTATGATCGGGAGTGCGGCTGCCTGCCCCTGGACTGCGAGTGCTATATGCTGGGGAAATGCTGGACGGGGGCGCTGTGCCGCTACTTTCGGGAGGCGGTGCTGCCCCTCGATCCGGCGCTGGAGGCCGCCCTCTTGACCGAGGGGCCCAGGCCGGATTTTAAGATTTGCCCTATCTGCGGCGGGCCCGTTGCCCCGGATCGGCGGCAGGCTTACTGCTCGGCGGCCTGTGCAAAGAAAGCCCACCGCCGCCAACAGCGGGAATATATGCGGAAAAGGCGGGGCTGGGGCGTTGACAATTAGGCCCTCGAAACCCGCTGATTACAAGGCTTTTCGGGGCCGCTTTTGGGGTGGGCCGTGTGTTTCTACGGCCTGCCCCTGTTTGGCCCGGATGCTGTCAACATCAAGGAGGTGTTATTCTGGAAGAAAATCAAGGCTATGTGATCCGCTGCACGATCCTGTTTGATAACAAATGCGGCTTTGTGCTGGGCGAAAACCCCAAGGTCCCTAACCCCTATGTGACATGGCAATTCAATGAGCAGGACGGACACCGCGACTTCTTTTGGGGCCACTACCACAACGAGCCCGATATGGCGGAACGGGATTTGCACAATCGGGCAGAGAACTATCAGCGGCGCTATCATGTGTTTGAGATAGAGCAGGCCCCGGATAAGGAAACCTACAAATACTACTCCACCCAGCGGCCCATCGACATCGGCACTTACCCGAACAGCTACTTTAACCGCCCTGTCCACATGGATTTGTACTTTACCCGACAGCAAGTGCCCGGTGAGTCGTTCCAGGCGTGGGGAGCCATCATCTATGCCCATCCCCTGACAGATCGGGAAATGCAGGACTATGAGCTTCGGCCCGCCCGTGAAAATTTGGACATTCGGAGGCAGATGGATGCCCAGGCCCAGGTGGTGGGGAAATGGGAGGATGCTCACCGTGTCCCGGATCAGAAACGGCTGACATGGTTTTACCCTGACTTCGGCAGTTATGTGGTGAAAGAATACATCACCCCGGAGCAACTGGCCGTTCGTGTCCACAGCATTGAACGCCTGGAAGTGGCGCGGGCTCACAAGGAGGCCAAACACCAGCCCCCGATTGCCGAACAACTGAAAGCGGCCCAACGGGAGGCCCAGGAGCAGCGGGCCCCGGACGGCCCTAAAAAGAAAGCCCCTGACCGGGGTGACAGATAGGAGAACTGTTATGGAAAAGAAGCGTGAACAGGATTTTGCCAACCAGGAGGCCCTGCGGCTCTCCGGGGTATTCAATACGCCGATCCCTGCCCAGCCCCCGAAACGGGAAAAGGCGCTGGACAAGGTAAAGGAGCCGCCCCGCGTCTGCCGGAGCCTGGAACGGGAGGAGCGGTGACAAAGAAACGCCGCCGCCCCATCCATCTCCATGTAATGGTGTCTGAGGAAGAGCAGGCGCTGATCCGGGAACGCATGGCCGAGGCGGGCATCCGCAACATGGGAGCCTATATGCGGAAAATGGCCCTCAATGGGTATGTGCTCCACGTTGACCTGTCA
>NZ_JALFGV010000078.1:0-25053 GCF_022777125.1 Lawsonibacter sp. | reverse complement strand
CTTTCTTCCAATACACTGTATCGATCCACAGCAGGGTCGAGGACGCTATTGAGGACGCCAAAGTCCATATTACCTTGTTTTTTGCTGGGCTTGAAAAATACCTTTGCAAAAGATTCAATCTCACTTGCCCAGTAGACTCGGAATTCGTCCAGTTTGGATTTTAGTTCATATACAATATTTGCGTCAGTAGTTTCTTCGATGGTAGTTTCCTCGTAATACGGTGCAAATGCCGCACGGATATCTTCTGCTGAATTTACGAAATCCAGCACAAAAGTATCTTCTTTACCAAAACAGGTTCGATTCAGGCGTGAAAGGGTCTGTACAGCCTTTACGCCGCTGAGTTTTTTATCCACAAACATGGTATGCAGCAGCGGTTCGTCAAAGCCAGTCTGATACTTTTCTGCAACCAGCAGCACCTGATATTCACCGCCGTGGAACTTCTCTGGCAGTTCGCTTTCCTTAATTCCATTCAGGCTGACTTCGGTGTATTCCTCGCCACCGTCACGCACAGTCCCTGAGAAAGCAATCAGGATTCCAAGCTCATTTTCATAACCCATCTTCTTGATATACCGCTGGAATTCCTGATAGTAGCGAACAGCGTGCAAACGGGAACCCGTGACAACCATAGCCTTAGCCTTGCCGCCAATCTTGTTCTTGGTGACGGTACGGAAATGCTCTACAATGATCTGCGTTTTCTGCGCCAAATTATGCGGATGCAGGCTCAGGAATTTGCCCAGAGCCTTGTTCGCCTTACTCTTTTCATAGCGAGGATCATCCGCAATCTTCTTGCCGATCTTGAAGTAGGTATCATAGGTCACATAGTTTTTCAAAACATCCAGGATAAAACCCTCCTGAATTGCCTGCTTCATAGAGTAGATATGGAACGCCCGAGGAATTCCGTTTGCATCAGGCGTACCGAACATCTCCAGAGTCTTTGCCTTGGGTGTTGCGGTAAATGCAAAGAAGGACAAATTTGCCAAACGGCCGTGAGTGGCCATTTCCTTGGTGATCTCATCCTCGCTATCAGACTGTTTATGTTCCTCTTTGGCTTCTTCATCGGCAACCTTCTGAAGCTGTTCTTCTTCAGTCAGCCCTTCTGTATCGCCCAGAATTGCTTTCATCTTTTTGCTGGCTTCGCCGGTCTGTGAAGAATGAGCCTCGTCAACGATGATGGCAAACCGTTTTCCACTCAGATCGTCCACTTTTTCAAGGATGAATGGGAACTTCTGCAACGTAGTGATGATAATCTTCTTGCCTGTGTTTAGAGCGTCCGCCAGTTGAGCCGCATTGTTGTCAATCTTAACAACAACACCTTCCACGTGTTCAAACTGATAGATTGTGTCCTGCAGCTGCTTGTCCAGCACCAGACGGTCAGTAATCACGATAATGCTGTTGAATATAACTTTATCATTTTTGTCATGCAGATTGGACAGGTGGTGTGCCAGCCAGGAGATGGAATTGGATTTACCGCTGCCTGCGCTGTGCTGAATCAAGTAGTTACGTCCGGTGCCATGCTCGTATACAGCGGCAACCAATTTGCGAACAACATCCAACTGATGATAGCGTGGGAAGATCATTACGGACTTCTTGGGATTCTTTTTGTCCTCCTGAAGATGGATAAATCGCTGAACAATATCCAGCAAGCTGTCCTTCTGCAACACTTCGTCCCACAAATAGGAAGTGCGGTATGTTCCACTGCCGACGGGATTTCCCTTGCCACCATTATTGCCTTTGTTGAATGGCAGGAAGTATGTATTGATACCGTCCAGCTTGGTGGTCATCCATACTTCGTCGGTATCTACAGCAAAGTGAACCAGGCACCGGGATTTGAAAGAAAGTAGTAGCTCTCGAGGATCACGATCTTTCATGTACTGATGCTTTGCATTTTCGACGGTCTGACCGGTCGCCGAATTTTTCAATTCCAAAGTTGCCACCGGCAAGCCGTTGATAAATAAAACGACATCAATAGAGTTTTCGTTTTTCAGACTGTAATGTACCTGCCGGGTAATAGAGAGAATATTTTTCTCATAAAATGCCTGACTGGTCTGATTCATACCGCTGGCAGGCTTGAAGAAACACATGGAGAACTTCGCCGGGGCATCCACGATACCGTGGCGAAGAACATACAGCATACCATGGGTATCCAAATCCCGGTACAGCTTTTTTAGAAAGCCGGTTTCCACGTCATCGCCATGCTTCTTGCATAGTTTGGCCCATTCCGCAGGCTGACTCTCTTGGAGAAAACGAAACAGTAGCTTCGTATCAACAGCAAACTCCCGATTATAGTCACGGGGATTACCCTTGATGTATCCGCCGTGGTCAAGCAGGCTGTATTCGATTTCTCGCTCGAAGGTAATTTCCTTGGTTTCGATTGCCATTACTGACCACCTCCTATCAGAGTACAAATCCACGGAATCAGGCCAACCAAACCGCCAATGATGGCGGAGATGATGGCAATTCTCCATTCCCGCCGGGAGAGCTTTCTCTCGGCTTTTTTTGCTGCCTTTTTATTGGCCTCGTAGTTCTGTCCATCCACCGTGACAGCAAGATAATATGGGATATTGTCAGCCCATTGGGTTTTAATATATCCACATTCTCTCAGTTCACGGAAGGTATCCCGGAGAAGATTTTCTTCCTGGAATGACAAATTCTGAAACCGTTCGTTCCAATGGGCAGTGTTGTCCTTACCACTGGTCTGAAGGTCAATTATTTCTTTCAGCAGAGCTTCGCTCTGCGGTGACAATTCTTGATATGTCATATCACTGCCACCTTTCCGGTTACCACTTCAGAGATAACACTCTGACGGTATTCCTTTAGTTTTTCGATCTGCTCGGTAACATCAGAAATGATGCTGTCAATTCGAGCGGTTTTTCTGTTGAGATATTCGGCAATCTTCTTTTGTTCATCCTTTGGGATCAGCGGAAGTGGTACTTGAACAAAATTAGAGAATCTCAGATCCTGTCCATCCCGGATAAAGTTGGCTGTGCGCTGCAATGCCTGAATATATCGTGGTGACTTGAACAGCCATTTGAAATACTCTGGTTCCACTCCGTCCTTGGGTTTTAGCACAATATAGTGCCATGTAATGCAGCCAGGAACGTAACTGATTTCCAGACCTCCCTGGAAGCTGCGTAAGCTAATTATGAAATCATTCGGTTCCACATGTTTCCAGTCATCCAACCCTTTGTCGGCGAGAACAATTTTGGTGCTCTGTAAAGCCATATAGTCTTCTTGGGAGATAATACCGTATTTCTGACTGGCAGTTAACTGAATATCATCATCTTGCCGAGTTTCTTTGCTCTGTGAAAACAGTGCCTTTGCAGGAACAACTTGCCAGTGCGCAGGAATTTCCCCAAGCCATTCAACACCACTGTCTTTCATTTTGGTAGTAGCGTCAATTCCTTTGGTTACTGCAGAACATATTATTGATGTGCGCTGCTCTTCCAAAAGTTGAATGAGCTTTTCTTTGTCAGAAATCGCAGTGTCAACTGCCGCGGTCTTTCTATCCAAATAATCAGCTATACATTTCTGGACAGCATTCGGCGGTAATACATTCTTGATATCAACCATTTCAGAAGCGTTAATTGCTGGATAACTAACACCTACCGATCGTGAAGACACCGTTTCGACAAAGTAGTGATTTGCAAGAGAATATGCAAGGAATCTGGAGTCAACTTCTTTAGGCCGTATAACTGCAAACCCGGTGGATGCAATAACATCTTTGTCGTCCTGGATACTCGCTACAGCCTTCAAATAAGTTCGCACGGTAGAAACGATTACGTCACCGGTTCGAACAATACGTCTTGCCCGAGATGGAGCATCCTCAAAAGAAAAACCTTGATAGTGTTCAATCCCGTTTTGCAAAGTCACACTTCCGATATCAACATAACGGAATTCATAGTTTGGGGCAGTGTTTTCTGTTAATACCTCGTCATTGGTCGTTGTGTAGTATTTTAATTTCTTTATGCTCCAGTCGACAGGTATTTCGCCTATCCACGAAACACCGCTATCTTTATATGCTTGATATCTCTTCATTCCGCAAACACCTCCGCCAAACTTGTCTGGATACGAGCTTCCAAAGCTTTGATGTCCTCCATAATCACAGAGCTGTCACGCAACGGAGTAAATTTATAGAAATAACGGGTAAACGGTATTTCATATCCAATTTTGGTCTTACTTTCATCAATCCAGGCATCGGGAACGAACGGCAGCACCTCTCGGCGGAAATATTCGTGGATGTCTTCCTTCAGTGGTACTATCTCGTAGTCACGAAGGGAGGCATCCGCTTTTCTGTTACCCTTACGGTCAGTTACTGGGGTGCCGTCCTCATTCAGCAAAGGACGCTCCACAACGATTTTCCGATAGCCAAAATCATCGTTGTCCAAATCCATATAATTCTCATCCGGTTCATAAGTGCTGTACAGGCGAACAATTTCTGCTCGGTTTTCCGGGCTGATCATATTTCGTTTATTACCCAGTCCTTTACGCATCTTCTCATAGAAACCGGCACCGTTGATCAGACGCACCTTGCCCTTTCTGCGATTCTCTTTCCGGTTGGTGAGAATCCAAATGTATGTGGTAATCCCGGTGTTGTAAAACAGCTGGTCAGGCAGGCCAATAATGGCCTCCAACAGATCGTTTTCGATGATCCAGCGGCGGATCTCGCTTTCACCGCTGCCAGCATCGCCGGAAAACATGGGAGACCCATTAAAGACGATCCCGATGCGGCTGCCGCCATTCTCCGGTGCATTCATTTTGGAGATCAGATGCTGTAGGAACAAGAAAGAACCATCAGAAATACGGGGCAAACCAGCGCCAAAACGACCACTATAGCCTTTGTTTTTAGCTTCGTCCTTGATAAATTTTTCAACTTTCTTCCATTCCACGCCAAAGGGCGGATTGCTCAGCATATAGTCGAAGGTCTGTCCCTGAAAACCATCTTCATTAAAGCTGTTGCCCAGAACAATTCGGCTGTTGGTATTTCCCTTAAGGATCATGTCAGAGCAGCAGGTGGCATATGTTTCGGGATTCAATTCTTGACCAAAGGGGATCACTCTGGTAGTGGCGTTCAATGCTTGCATCTTGTTCTGCGCCACAGAGAGCATACCGCCCGTGCCGCAGGCAGGATCAAGAATGGTGATAACCTTACCATCGATGGTGGCAATCTCGTCCATATCAGGATCAAGCAATACTTCCACCATCAGCTCAATAACCTCACGGGGCGTAAAGTGTTCACCGGCGGTCTCGTTCGATTGTTCAGAGAACCGGCGGATCAGTTCTTCAAACATATAGCCCATTTCCAGGTTATCAATCTGGGTATCGCTCATATCGATCTCGGCAAACCGCTGTACGACCAAGTACAGCAGGTTTGCACGGGAGAGCTTGTCAATTACACCGAAGATTTCAAAGTTATCCATGATCTCACGGACATCCTCGGAGAAACCATTTATATAATCACGCAGGTTCGCTTCAATGGCATTGCTGTCATCCATCAGCTTTTCAAAATCAAACTGGCTGATGTTGTAGTAGTCGTGGCCGGTCATACGCTTGAAAATGGGTCGTTTGTTGCTGACAGTCAGCGTTTTGTTTGCTTCCAGGATCTTTGCTTTGGAAGGGGCCAACACACAGTCAAAACGGCGCAGGACAGTAAATGGCAGGATCACCTTGCCGTATTCGCTTTGCTTAAAATCACCACGGAGCAGGTCTGCGATACTCCATATGAAATTTGCTTGTTCGTTAATGTTCATTAGATATCTGCTCCTTCTTCTCTGAGCCGTAAATATCGCTCGTATGAGATAACAACGTTTTGCGGCTTGTTTTGCTTGTTGACGATCAGAACCTTATCCCGTTCTTTCACTTCCTTGAAAATACGTGATGCCTGACCTTTCTGAAAACTTGTAATCGCTTCATAATCAGGATTCACATTGGAAGATGCCTTCTTTTTTGCCACAAAACCACCTCTTTTCGACGAAATCTGTCACCGTCATTATAGCACAAAGTCATTACTTTTAGCAAGTTAAAAATCTATATAAAAGTAATGACTTTTTAGTTGGCTAAAGGAACATCTTTACAGCATTGTCACAGTAATCAAGCCCTTTCTCTCCCGCTTCTGCGCATACTCTGCCAATTCTCTGGCGTTGCTTGCAGAATGCCATGCATAGGCGATCAGATAATCAACATGATCCACCACATATCGGTTTGCTCTGACAATTGCAAGGCGACGGGGCACCTTTTCCATGTCCGGAGGATAATAGGTACTGTCAAAACCTTTCGGTTTTTCAATTGGTCGTTCAGCCGGATGATATGGGAGCAACAGTACCAGCGTAATCTGCGGGTGTTGCCGTTTTGCCCGAATTACAGCGCTGGCTGCAAGACGGTCAAACCTGCCATAGCCACCAACAATAAACTCTGTAACGCCATATTCAGAAATATGTTGTTCAATTGCGCTCTCCAGGGCGGGAAGAATCTCCGTTGAGGCTCCCCGATGACCAATAAAAAAGCAGCTTTTGTTATTCATAACTTCACTCCCTCTTACTTTTGTATATCGTTAAAATAATACGATATACACGATTAAAACGCAACGACTTGTCGAATTATAATTAACGAAGAACGCAAGTAAAGGGGTGAGTGTAGTGAAAGATATTCTTACGGCTATAACTAAATACCGTGAAGCGAGAGGCTGGACAGAATATCAGCTTGCAGAACACTCAGGCTTGCCACAGTCCACCATTTCTTCCTGGTATCGCAAAAACATGATACCGACAATCCCTTCTCTGGAAAAAATCTGTACAGCATTTGGGATCACGCTATCTCAATTGTTTGCTGAAGGCAACACACCTGTTTCTTTGACTGAATCTCAGCAGAAGCTGCTGGAACGCTGGTCAAGATTGAGTGAAGATCAGCAAGCCGTTGTGTTTGCTTTGATTGATAAAATGTAAAAAAGAGCCGCCAGTACCGACACCGTAAGGTGCCAGAACTGGCGGTTTTCAATTAGTCCAGAGACTTATACTCTGTTATTGTCTTCAAATAGATTTCTGGATTTCCATTAAGAATTAGATCAGCATAGGCAATTGGGTCATTGTAGATGAGATAGTCTAACTCTGACCGTTGATACATATTGTCGGCAATCTCGTTCTCCACGGCGATCGTGTCAATGGAAATCATGCTGCCATCGGCAAATTTCAGTTCAACACAGGCAGTATCCATATTGAACTCACAGGAAATCAAGCGTTCCATATTCGTCACCTCAAATCATCCCGAAGTGCTGGAGTGCCTCCTTGATTGCTTTTTCCTTATCCAGTGGGCATTGGGGCTGTTTAGCGTCCTCAGACTTCGGCTTATTGTAATTCTCCCGCTCAATGATACCGCACTTCTGTTTTACCTGTGCGATATACAAGCTGCTGACTTTCAAGCCGCTATGCTCCAGTACATAGTCTTTGATTTCTTGGTAGGTAGCTTTCTTCTCCGCATCGGTCAAATCAAGCTCGTCCATGTTCAAGTCAATCTCGATATGTTGCTTCGCTTGAAGTTTGGACAATAAACATACCGTCTCCACATGAGCGGTGCGGGGGAACATGTCCACAGCCAGGGCGCGGCGCACGCTCCAGCCCTGTTCCCGAAAACGGGCGATATCCCGGGCCAGGGTGCCCGGGTCGCAGGAGACGTAGACCACCCGCCTGGGCGCCATGCGCACGATGGTGTCTACTACCGCG
This sequence comes from Lawsonibacter sp., assembly GCF_022777125.1. Taxonomy (NCBI): domain Bacteria; kingdom Bacillati; phylum Bacillota; class Clostridia; order Eubacteriales; family Oscillospiraceae; genus Lawsonibacter; species Lawsonibacter sp. The sequence continues at coordinate 17,341 of NZ_JALFGV010000078.1, read as the reverse complement.
GGGGCAAGGCCTTTGCGGGGCGGGTCCACGCAGATCACATCCGGACGCACGCCCTCCGCCTCCAGGCGCAGGGCGGCCTCTCCCGCATCGGCGCACAGAAAGCGGGCGTTTCCCACCCCGTTGCGCCGGGCGTTTTCCACCGCGTCCTCAATGGCCGGGCGCACCACCTCGGCGCCATAGACCAGCTTGGCCCTGCGGGCCAGGACCAGGCTGATGGTCCCGATGCCGCAGTACAGGTCCAGTACAGTCTGTTCCCCGGTCAGGCCCGCCAGCTCCAGGACGCGGTCGTAAAGGACCTCGGCCTGATCGGGATTGACCTGGTAAAAGGAGGGCACCGAAAGCTTGAAGGTAAAGCCGCACAGGGTGTCGTATAGAAAATCCTCCCCCCACAAGGTGCGGTAGTCCGTCCCCAGGATGACGTTGCTGTGGGTTTCGTTGACCCCCAGTACCACGCCGGTAAGGCCGGGCTCGGCGCAGCGGAGGGCCGCCGTCAGCTCCTGCTCGCGGGGAAGCGTTTTCCCGTTGACCAGCACACAGCAAAGCGCCGCCCCCGACCGGCTGGTACGCACATACACATGGCGCACCAGCCCTTTCCGGGTGCGTTCGTCATAGGCGCTCACGCGGTAGCGCCGCATCCAGTCCTTCACGGCGGCGCGCAGCCGGGCGGCGGCGGGGCTTTGCAGCAGGCAGTCCGCCACGTCCACCACCTGATGGCTGTGCTCCCGGTAAAAGCCGATCTTCGGCCCCGGCGCGGCCGGGAACTGGGCCTTGTTGCGGTAGCGCGCGGGACACCCGGCGCCCAGGACGGCCTCCACCCGGACCGAAGCGCCGCCGATGCGGCACAGGGCGTCTTCCACCCGCGCCCGCTTGGCCTGAAGCTCTTCCGCATAGTCCATATGCCGGAAGCGGCAGCCGCCGCACTGGGCATCGTAGGGACAGTCGGGGGGAATGCGGGCCGGAGAAGGCGTGAGGATCGTTTTCACCCGCCCCCAGAGAGCGCTGCGGCCCACGTGGGTGAGCTGCACCTGGCAGACTTCCCCTCGGAGGGCGCCGGGAACGAAGACCACCATGCCCTCCAGACGGCCCACGCCGCTGCCGTCGCTGGCGTAGCCGTCAATGGTCAGCGGGAACGTGTCCCCTTGCTGCGGACGCTTATCCATGGGCGCTCACATCCTCCAGCTGATCGTAAGGGATCGCTGCCTCCACGGGGCTGTGCAGGGCGGGCAGGTCGCCGCCCTGGAGCCAGAAGGTGTAGCCCTCCTCCGTGAGGTAAAAGTGTTCCGGCTGGAAGGAGAGGCGCACCTGCTCCTCGCTCAGCGCGCCGGAGGAGATCGCCCGGCTGATCTCGCCCTGGGCCAGAAACGCCGAAACGATCCGCTCAAGGGCGGCGTCGGTGTCGGAGAAGAAGTCTGCAAAGCCCAGCTGGCTGCCGGTCTGAGCGTCAAACTGCTCGGAGAGGCGGAACACCGTGGGGTAGGCACCGCCGCTGTTGAGATACCACTCCCGGGCCACGCTGATGACGGCTTCATCCTCATAGGTCACGCGCGAGGTCATCTCCTGCACCGTGGCGGTAAAGGGCAGGCCCGCGTCGGTGGATACGTCGTAATCGGCCACCACCATCTCATACTGCTCCTCCGCCTCCATCAGGCGGTTATGGCCCTCCGTCTGGTACCAGGCGTTGATGGCCGTGCCGGCGGGGCAGGCGTCGGTGTTCTGCACCATGGGCAGGGTATAGCTCACGCTCATGACCTGGGTGCCGTCCCCGGCGGTGAAGGTGCGGCGGAACGCCTGCTCCCCCCACACGGGGGGTTCGGCCGGGACGGGCGTGGGCGTGGGCGTGGCCTCCGGAGCGGGCGTGGCCGTGGCGGCGGGCGTCGGCGCGGCGGTATCGACGGGCGCTGGAGCGGGTTTGGCACAGCAGGTCAGGGCAAAGGCCAGAGACAGGGCCAGCGCGGCGGGGAAAAGTTTGTTTCGTTTCATTCTAGGCTCCTTTTGTCGGATGCGGATTGGGATACCCCATTTTACCATCTGCGTTCCCCGGCGTAAATGGGAAAAACACAATTGTAAACTTTTGCGATTTTTTGTGTTCCCTTCTGCAAATCGGCCCGAAGCCTTTCCGGCGGGGAAAAACTGTGCTAAAATGTGGGCCAAACGGAGCGGAGAGGGGATCGGGCATGACGCAGCAGGAACTGTTGTCCCTGGCGGAGGAGGTGGGCTTCTCCCACGCGGGAGAGCTGAATAGGGCGGCGCTGGAGTTTTTGCCCCAGGTGCGGGAGATGTGCGCCGCCGACCGCTGCCACAATTACGGCCGGTGCTGGACCTGCCCGCCCGCCTGCGGCACGCTGGAGGAGGCGGCGCGGCGCGCCGGGCGCTATCGCCGGGGGGTGCTGCTCCAGTCCACCGGGACGATGGAGGACGATTTTGACGTGGAGACCATGCAGGAGACCGAGCGCCTCCAGCGGGAGCGCTTTGCGGTCTTTGTGGAACGGGTGCGCCGGGCGGACCCCGACTGCCTGCCCATGGGCACCGGCGGCTGCGGCATCTGCGCGGCGTGTACCTGCCCGGACGCACCCTGCCGTTTTCCGGACCGGGCCATCCCCTCCATGGAGGCCTACGGCCTCTGGGTGTCCCGCGTATGCGAACGGTCGGGCCTGCCTTACTATTACGGGCCGGGCACCATCACCTATACCGCCTGCGTGCTGGTCGACGCAGCCCAATGACCCCTCCGCTTCGCAGGATTCCGTCGTCTGCGGACGACGGAACTCTGCGAGGCCCTTCCTCAGGAGGGTTTTTCGACAGCCTGAATTGCCCGGCAGGGGCAAGAGAAGGTCCCCCGGGGGATGTGCCCTGGAAAGGACCCTTCTCACGACATGTTTGCCGACAATTTCGTGCGCAGTCGAGGTGAACATTTCGTGCATTCCTGCTCGAAAAAGCGGCAAAGCCGCTTTTTCGACCGTCTCAGCCGGAGGCCCCAGCCGTAGGTCGGGGGCCTCCGGCTGGTTTGTCCGGAAGGAAGAGAAACGCGGATTTGTTCACAATTTCCCCTTTTTTATCCGAAACAACTATGGTATACTAGTAAGCTGAATTACCCTGGAACTCCTATGACCGCCCGCACGCGCGGGCCTGAAATAAGAAAGGTGAACGACCCATGGGACTTTTGAAAAAGCTTTTCGGCACCAGCTCGGAAAAGCAGGTGAAGGCCATCCTGCCCCTGGTGGACAAGATCGAGGCCCTGGACGGGGTGTATTCCCAGCTCACGGACCAGCAGCTCCAGGCCAAGACGCCTGAATTCAAGCAGCGTCTTGCAGACGGCGAAACCCTGGACGACATCCTGCCCGAGGCGTTCGCCGCCTGCCGGGAGGCCGCCTGGCGGGTGCTGGGCATGAAGCCTTACCGGGTGCAGCTCATCGGCGGCATCATCCTCCATCAGGGCCGCATCGCCGAGATGAAGACCGGCGAAGGCAAGACCCTCGTGGCCACCCTGCCCGCCTACCTCAACGCCCTGGCGGGCGAGGGCGTGCACATCGTCACCGTCAACGACTACCTGGCCAAGCGCGACAGCGAGTGGATGGGCAAGGTCTACCGCTTTTTGGGCCTCACCGTGGGCCTGGTCATCCACGACGTGGACCCCAAACAGCGCAAGGCCGCCTATGACGCGGATATTACCTATGGCACCAACAACGAGTTCGGCTTCGACTACCTGCGGGACAACATGGCCATCTACGCCAGCGAGATGGTCCAGCGGGGCCACGCCTTTGCCATCGTGGACGAGGTGGACTCCATCCTCATCGACGAGGCGCGCACCCCCCTCATCATCTCCGGCCAGGGGGACAAGTCCACCCAGCTCTACACCATCGTGGACTCCTTCGTGGCCCGGCTGAAGGGACAGCGGGTCACCAGCGTGGATACCAAGGAGGAAGAGGACCCGGATATCGACGCGGACTACATCGTGGACGAGAAGGCGCGTACCGTCACCCTCACCGCCCGGGGCATCGCCAAGGCCGAGCAGCAGTTCCAGATCGAGAACCTCTCCGACCCGGAGAATACCACGCTCTCCCACCACATCAACCAGGCCATCCGGGCCCGGGGCCTGATGAAGCGGGATATCGACTACGTGGTGAAGGACGGCGAGGTCATCATCGTGGACGAGTTCACCGGCCGCCTGATGTACGGCCGGCGCTACTCCGAGGGCCTGCACCAGGCCATCGAGGCCAAGGAGCATGTGGAGGTGGCGCGGGAGTCCAAGACCCTGGCCACCATTACCTTCCAGAATTATTTCCGCCTTTACGGCAAACTCTCCGGCATGACGGGCACCGCCATGACCGAGGAGGAGGAATTCGGCACCATCTACGCCCTGGATATCGTGGAGATCCCCACCAACCGTCCGCTGGCCCGCAAGGACAACCCCGACGTGGTGTACAAAAACGAGGCGGGCAAGTACCGGGCCATCGTCAACCAGATCGTGGAGTGCCACGAGAAGGGCCAGCCCGTGCTGGTGGGCACCATCTCCATCGAGAAGTCGGAGGAGCTCTCCGGCATGCTGAAAAAGCGCGGCATCCGCCACAATGTGCTCAACGCCAAGTTCCATGAAAAAGAAGCCGAGATCGTGGCCCAGGCGGGCAAGCTCGGGGCGGTCACCGTGGCCACCAACATGGCCGGCCGCGGCACCGACATCATGCTGGGCGGCAACGCGGAGGTCCTGGCCAAGGCCGATCTGCGCAAGGCGGGGCTGTCCGACGAGCTCATCGCCGAGGCCACGGGCTTTGCCGAGACCGACAGCGAGGAGATCCTGAACGCCCGGCGTATGTATGCCGAGGCGGAGGCAACGTATAAAGAGGCCATCAAGGAAGAGGCCGACCAGGTCCGCGCCGCGGGCGGCCTGTTTATTCTGGGCACCGAGCGGCACGAGTCCCGCCGCATCGACAACCAGCTGCGCGGCCGCGCCGGCCGGCAGGGCGACCCGGGCGAGAGCCGCTTCTTCCTCTCTCTGGAGGACGATATTATGCGCCTGTTCGGCTCCGAACGGGTGATGAACATGATGGAGAAGCTGGGGGTGGACGAGGATACCCCCATCGACGCCAAGATCCTCTCCGGCGCCATTGAGAACGCCCAGAAGCAGGTGGAATCCCGCAACTTCCAGACCCGGAAAACGGTGCTGGAATACGACGACGTGATGAACACCCAGCGCAAGGTCATCTACGAGCAGCGCCGCAAGGTGCTGGACGGGGAGAACCTGAAGGAGTCCGTCCAGAGTATGCTCACCACGGTGATCGCGGGCGAGGTCCACGGCCGTCTGGGCGAGCAGAAGCATATGGACGCCGAGAGCTGGCGGGAGGTGTGCGCTCAGTTTCGGGGCGTGTTCCTGCGCCCCGACGAGCTGAAGCTGACCGACGAGGAGCTGGCGAAATACGACGCCGACGGCCTGGCGGAGCTGCTCCGGGAACGGGCGGCGGAGCTCTACGCCCGCAAAGAGGCCGAGCTGGGCGAGCCGCTGATGCGCGAGCTGGAGCGGGTGATGATGTTGCGTGTGGTGGACGAGTACTGGATGGACCACATCGACGCCATGCAGGAGCTGCGCCAGGGCATCGGCCTCAGGGCCTACGGCCAGAGCGACCCCGTGGTGGAGTACAAGCGCGAGGGCTATGAGATGTTCGAGCAGATGATCGCCGCCATCCAGGCGGAGACCCTGCGGCGGATCTTCCTGGCCCGGGTGCAGGTGAATACCGGCGTCAAGCGGGAGCGGGTGGCCAGGGTCACCGGCGAAAGCGCGGGCAGCGACGGCACCGTGAAGAAACAGCCCATCAAAAAGGGACAGAAGATCGGCCCCAATGAGCCCTGCCCCTGCGGGAGCGGGAAGAAGTTCAAGAAGTGCACCTGCAAGGAGTACCACCCCGACTGATCGGGATCGGATCCGCCGGGGAGCGCGCCGGCTTGCCCCTGCGGGAGCGGGGAGAAGTTCCGGAAGCGCGCCTGCAGGGGGTGTCATCCCGCTTCGGGGATGCGTGCGGGCGGGAGCGGGCCGCGCCTTTGCGGGACAGCGGGGGCCGCACGCCCCCGTACCGCCGCCCGTTCCGTCAAACCGCTGTCATTGAGGAGAACCAGCATGAATATCACCGAACACAACGCAAACGGCGTGGTGTACCTTGCCGCCGACGGCTTCCAGGCCGCCGGCGGTGTGGTCCACGGCTTTTCCACCCGCCTGGGGGGCGTATCCGAGGGGATCTACGCCTCGATGAACCTGGGCGTCAACCGGGGGGACGACCCGGAGCGCGTCCGGGAGAATTTCCGCCGCTTCTGCGCCGCCATCGGGGCAGAGCGGGAGGGACTGGTCTTTTCCAGCCAAGTCCACGGGGACGGGGTGCGCACCGTTACCTCCGCCGACCTGGGCAAGGGGCTGGAGCAGACCGTAGACTACGAGGCCGACGCGCTCATTACCGATGTACCCGGCGCGGTGCTTACCGTTTTTTCCGCCGACTGTCTGCCCATCCTTCTCTACGACCCGGTGCGCCGGGCCGTGGGCGCGGTCCACGCGGGCTGGCGGGGCACCGCCCTGGGGATCGTGGAAAAGGCGGTGGAGCGGATGGTGGACTGCTACGGCTGCGACCGGCTGGATCTCCTTGCCGCTATCGGGCCGGGCATCTCCAAATGCTGCTTCGAGACTCATGAGGATGTGCCCAACGCCATGACCGAGGCCCTGGGCGCCTGCGCCCTTCCGTTTATCGAGGTGCTGCCGACCGGGAAATTTCATGTGGACCTGAAGGGCCTCAACGCCAGGCGGCTGGAGGGGGCCGGACTGAAGCCGGAGCATATTGCCCGCTCGCCGGACTGCACCGCCTGCCGGCCGGATCAATACTGGTCCCACCGTGTGACCCATGGGGAGCGGGGCAGTCAGGCGGCCATGATCGCGCTGCGCCGGGGAGGAGGCACAGCTTGAGAAGGATCCTGACGGCCCTGCTGACGGCTGCCTGCCTGCTGCTGGGACTGGCCGGGTGCGGAGCGGCGCCCTACGAGGAGCCGTGGCAGCCCACGCCCACGCCGGCCGCCACGGCCACGCCGGAGCCGGAGCCGGCCCAGTTTGCACTGGCCTGCTACCCGCAGTCCAGTTTTCACCCCATTACCGGCGGCAACCGGACCAATCTGTCGCTGGGAGGCCTGCTTTATGAAGGGCTGTTTGCCCTGGACCCCCAATTTCAGGTCCAGAACGTGCTGTGCGAATCCTATACCGTATCGGAGGACGCGCTGAAGTGGACCTTTGTCCTGCGTGCCGGCGTGCGCTTTTCCGACGGCAGCGCACTGACGGCGGCCGACGTGGCCGCCAGCCTGAACCAGGCCCGCGCCAGCGCCCTCTACAGCGCCCGCTTTACCGGCGTGACCGGGGTGAGCGCCGGGGAGGGAACCGTGAGCGTCACGCTCTCCAGTCCCAACGGCGGCCTGCCCGCGCTGCTGGACGTGCCGGTGTGCAAGGGAACTGGGGAGCGCCCCGCGGGTACCGGACCTTACGTGCTCGCCGGCGAGGCGGACGCGCTGGTCCTGGAGGCCAGGACGGACTGGTGGCAGGGGAACGCCCTGCCCAGGCAGTCCATCCCCCTGCGGAGCATCCAGGAGGCCGACGATCTGATCCGGGCCTTCGATACCCGTGACGTCGCCCTGGTGGCCACCGACCTGACGGGCACCAACGCGCTGGGATTCTCGGGCAGCTTTGAAACGGTGGATTATCCCACCAGCACCATGCTTTACGTGGGATTCAACACGGCCTCCGGGCCCTGCCGGGACGCGGGGCTGCGCCGGGCGCTCCAGCAGAGCTTTGACCGGGACGCGGTGGTCACGGCCCAGTTTTCCCGCCACGCGCTGGCCGCCGCCCTGCCGGTTTCCCCGGTCTCGCCGCTGTATGACGGCGCCCTGGCGGGCCGCCTGGCCTACTCGTCCCAGGCGCTGGCCCAGGCACTGGCCGGCGCGGGCTGGTCCCAAACGGACGGGAGCTGGCGGCGGGGGCGGGAAACGCTGGCGCTGCGCTTCGTGGTGCCCGGCGAGAATACCGACCGGATCTCTGCGGCGGAGCAGCTGGCAAAAAACCTGACCGACGAAGGGGTCTCAGTGGAATTGAAAAAGCTGTCCTGGGAGGATTATACGGCCGTACTGGCGCGCGGAGACTTCGATCTGTATCTGGCGGAGGTGCGCCTGACGGGGGATTTTGACCTGACCGCCCTGCTTGCACCGACCGGAGCGCTCAACTACGGCGGCTATCAGGACGCGTCGGCAGCCGGGCTTCTCAGCGCGTTCCGCGCCGCCGACGGCGCGGCGCGGGGGCAGGCGGCCGGGGCGCTGTACGAGTATCTGGCCCAGGAGCCGCCCTTTGCGGTGATCTGCTTCAAAAACTGGTCGCTGCTCACCCAGTGGCGGCTCCTTACGGGCCTGACGCCCACCCAGCAGAACGTATTTTATCGCTTTGCAGACTGGACCGTCGCGTAATGCCGTCCGGACGGGAACGGGCCCGCCGATTGGGGGACGCAGGCGGGGAAACAAGTTCGGAGAGAGAAATGTGGGGGAATCAAGAATGGGGAACGTATTTCGATGCTATGTGGAGAAGCGGCCCGGCTTTGCCGTAGAGGCGCAGCACCTGCTGGGAGAGCTGAGGGGTCCGCTTGGGCTGACGGGGCTCACCGGGGTGCGCCTGCTGCGCCGGTATGACGTAGAGGGCGTTTCCCGGGCCGTCTACGAGGCCGCCCGCACGACCGTCCTGTCCGAGCCTCAGGTGGACGACGTCTGGGACGAGGCCGTCCCGGAGCAGGACGGCGCCTGGGACCGCCTGCTGGCGGTGGAGGCCCTGCCCGGCCAGTACGACCAGCGGGCCGACTCCTGCGCCCAGTGCATCCAGATGATGACCGGCGGGGAGCGGCCTTTGGTGGCCGCGGCCACCGTATACCTGTTGACGGGCTCGCTCACCGACGGGGAATTCGAGCAGATCCGCGGCTATCTCGTTAACCCCGTGGAGAGCCGCGAGGCCGCTCTGGACAAGCCGGACACCCTCCGCCGTCAGTACCCCGAGCCCGCTTCCGTGCCCGTGCTGGAGGGCTTCACCGCGCTGGACCGGGCCGGTCTGGAGGGGCTGCTGGAACAATACGGCCTGGCCATGGACCTGGGCGACCTGGCCTTTTTGCAGGCCTACTTCCGGGAGGAAGAGCGCCGCGACCCCACCCTGACCGAGGTGCGCCTGGTGGACACCTACTGGTCCGATCACTGCCGCCACACCACCTTTTCCACCCATCTGGACCAGGTGGAGATCGGCGCCGGCCCGGTCCGGCAGGCCTATGAGCGCTATCTGGCCGCCCGGGTGGAGGTCTATGGGCAGGAGAAGGCCGCCCGGCGGCCCCAGACGCTGATGGATATTGCCACCATCGGCGCCAAGACCCTGAAAAAGCGGGGCAAGCTGCCCGAGCTGGACGAGAGCGAGGAGATCAACGCCTGCTCCATCCACGTCCCCGCCCAGGTGGACGGACAGGAGCAGGACTGGCTGCTGATGTTCAAGAACGAGACCCACAACCACCCCACCGAGATCGAGCCCTTCGGCGGTGCGGCCACCTGCATCGGCGGCTGCATCCGGGACCCCCTGTCCGGCCGGGTGTACGTCCATCAGGCCATGCGCGTCACCGGCTGCGGCGACCCCCGGACTCCCTTTGATCAGACCCTGCCCGGCAAGCTGCCCCAGCGCAAGCTGGCCCAGACCGCGGCGGCGGGTTATTCCTCCTACGGCAACCAGATCGGCCTGGCCACCGGCCACGTGGCGGAGGTTTACCATGAGGGCTATGTGGCCAAGCATCTGGAGTGCGGCGCGGTGGTGGGCGCGGCCCCGGCACGGAATGTCCGCCGGGAGCGGCCCGCCCCCGGCGACGTGGTCATCCTGTTGGGCGGGCGCACCGGCCGGGACGGCATCGGCGGGGCCACCGGCTCCTCCAAGAGCCACAACCAGAACTCCCTGACCACCATGGCCAGCGAGGTGCAGAAAGGCAACGCCCCGGAGGAGCGCAAGCTCCAGCGCCTGTTCCGGGACGGGAACGTGACGCGCCTCATCAAGCGCTGCAACGACTTTGGCGCGGGCGGCGTGAGCGTGGCCATCGGCGAGTTGGCCGACGGGCTGGAGATCGACCTGGACGCGGTGCGCAAGAAGTACGACGGTCTGGACGGCACCGAGCTTGCCATCTCCGAGAGCCAGGAGCGTATGGCCGTGGTGGTCGCCCCGGAGGATGAGGCGGCCTTTTTGGCCGCCGCGGCGCGGGAGAATCTGGAGGCCTACCGGGTGGCGGTGGTCACCGCCTCTCCCCGTATGGTCATGCGCTGGCGGGGCGAGACCATCGCCGACCTGTCCCGCGCCTTTCTGGACACCAATGGCGCCGTGAAGCACGCCGGCGTCTGCGTGAGCGCCCCCAAGCCCGAACCGGACCGGAAAGCGCCCGCCGAACGTTCCCTGCGGGATGTGGCCGCCAGCCTGAAGTGCGCCTCCCGCCGGGGGCTGACCGAGCGCTTCGACGGCTCCATCGGCGCGGGCAGCGTGCTCATGCCGTTCGGCGGAAAGTACCAGCGCACCCCCGCCCAGGCCATGGCCGCCCTGTTCCCCGTGCTGCCCGGGCAGACGACCGACCAGGCCAGCGTGATGGCCTGGGGCTTCGATCCGGACTGGATGAGCGCCGACCCCTACACGGGAGCGATCGGCTCCGTGGTCACCTCAGTGGCCAAGCTGGTGGCGGCGGGCGCGGACTACCGGAAGGCTTACCTGACCTTCCAGGAGTATTTTGAAAAGCTGCGCCAGGACCCGGCGCGCTGGGGCAAGCCCTTCCAGGCCCTGCTGGGGGCGCTGGACGCCCAGCTGGGGCTGGACTGCGCGGCCATTGGCGGCAAGGACTCCATGTCCGGCTCCTTCCTGGATCAGGACGTGCCGCCCACCCTGATCTCGTTCGCCATCGCCCCCGCCAAAGCGGGCGAGGTGCTCTCCCCTGAGTTCAAAGAGCCGGGCCATCCGGTCTACCGGTTCGGCGGCGCCGCCGCCGGCGATTATCCGGCCCACCGGGCGGCCTGGGAGGCGTTTTACGCCCTCTGCCGGGCGGGAAAGGTGCGCGCCGCCTGGGCGGTGGAGGCCGGCGGGGTGCTGGAGGGCCTGATGAACATGTCCTTCGGCAACCGGATCGGCTTTCGCGCCGCCGAGGGGGCGGAGCTGTCCGCCCGGCCCGGCGCCATTCTGGCGGAGCTGACCGAGACGGTCGAGACGCCCCATGCCGTCCGTCTGGGGGATACCGCCGCCGCGCCGGAGATCGTCGCCGGCGGCGACCGGGCGTCCATTGCCGAGCTGCTCGCCCTCAACGAGGGCGTGCTGGAGGACGTGTACCCCACGCGCGCGGGCACGGCCGCGCCCGTACCGGCCCTGAACTGGGACAAGCGCTCCCCTGCCGTGTGCAAGGCCAAAACGGCCCGGCCCAGGGTGGTCATCCCCGTGTTCCCCGGCACCAACTGCGAGTACGACTCCGCCCGGGCCTGCCTGCAGGCGGGGCTGGAGCCGGAGATCGTGGTGGTGCGCAACCTGACCCCCGCCGACCTGACCGCGTCCACGGCCGCGCTGGAGCGGGCCGTCCGGGGGGCGCAGATCGTGTTCCTGCCCGGCGGCTTTTCCGGCGGCGACGAGCCGGACGGTTCCGCCAAGTTTATCTGCTCCTTCTTCCGCAACCCCGCGCTCACGGACGCGGTCCATGACCTGCTCAAGCGCCGGGACGGCCTGATGCTGGGCATCTGCAACGGGTTCCAGGCGCTCATCAAGCTGGGCCTGGTCCCTTACGGGGAGATCCGCGCGATGGACGCGGGCTGCCCCACCCTGACCTATAACGACATCGGCCGCCACCAGAGCCGGTACGTCACCACCCGGGTAGCCTCCGTCCAGTCCCCCTGGATGCTCCGCTCCAACGTAGGCGATCTGCATGCCATCCCCATCTCCCATGGCGAGGGGCGGTTTGTGGCCCCGGCGGAAGAGCTGGAGCGGCTGATCGCGAACGGCCAGGTAGCCACCCAGTATGTGGACGCCGACGGCGTGCCCTCCATGGAGATCGACGTGAACCCCAACGGCTCCGCCGCCTGTATCGAAGGCATTTTCTCCCCCGACGGACGGGTCTTCGGCAAAATGGGACACAGCGAGCGCCGCGGCGCTTTTGTGGGTGTGAACATTCCCGGCGACCGCCGCCAGCCCCTGTTTGAGAGCGGCGCGGAATACTTCCGGTAAGCGGACCATCGCCCGGCGCGGGAGCGCCGGGCGATTTTTATTCTTTTTTAAGGAAAACTCCAGGGCGGCTTTAAGCCTGGGGTGGTAAGATGGGAGCAATCAAACGAGGAGGAAAACGATATGATCACTTTGCTGACCCTTTCCATTGTTTGCCTGGTGGCGGTGGTCCTGATTTTTGTGGTGCTGGCCATCATCGGCCTGCCTCTGCTGCTGCTGTTGGGCCTGCTGCCCTGGCTGCTGCGCATCGCGGGCGTGGTGCTGCTGGTGAAGGCGCTGTTCGACAAGCCGGTGAAGTGGGAAAACTTTATGCCGGCCATCATCGCCTTCGTCCTGTCCGCCGTACTGGGCTGGATCCTGTAAACAAACACCCCAAAAGCAGCGGGCCGCTTCCATTGGAAGCGGCCCGCTGCTTTGCGCGGACCCAGGAAGGGCCCGCCCGCCGGGAAAACGGCTCCCTTCTGCCTTGTTTGTGCATTTGGAGTACCTTTCGTCAAAACAACAGGGGGGCAGCCTCAAATGAGACTGCCCCTACAAACCGAAATTTACTGAACTCTATTTTTATGCCTTAGAGCAAGGAAAAACTTTCCCAAGAAGTTTCCAAAATACCCATTAATTCCGATTCAGTCAGCGTAGCCAGTTGCGTTGAGACAACATAATCTGTCCAACCAATGGTTGCCTCCATCGCTGTCAGACCGGAGAAAGTCTTGTCTGCTGCCATGCTGTACGCTTCCTCGTCAATGATATTTCCATCAGCGTCCGTATAGGTGGTTACTGCATCCGAATCGGGAGATGCATAGATGCTGTGGCATTGTCCCAACAGAGTGGTGGTAACAACGCCATCTTGCAGAGAAAAGGCAACCCGATTTTGATAGTGCTCCGCCGCACCGTTACGAATATCGTCGCGGAATATATAAAAATAGCAGTCACGCGCCTCGTCAAAATATACCATGTCCGGGTTCGTGATAATGTCCGGCTGGGAATCCCCTTCGGCCATGGAAAACTGGCAGGGAGCTAACGCTGTTTCATCTGTGCCGACCTCCCACAACTTGGTATAGGTATAAAGTCCGGTTCCTTGGCAGGAGGACTGAATGATCTCCAGCCGCCCATTCTGGTCAAGATCGGTAACAGCATAGAAAAACGGCTCAGCAATTAGTTCCGTATCGCCCATCCACACTGCCGTATTATCGGCAATAAGCTGTAACTGGCTGCCATAGTTTATTGTGTTTGAGTCTCTGGATACGGGAGCGCTCTGGTTGGATGAATTACCAGATACTGCATCTGTGTCAGACGTATCCAGCGCGGCCCCACACCCGGCCAAGGCCAGTACTATCAAAAACAGGCACCCGTATATATGCAGTGCACTCCCTGATTCTCGTTTCATAAGTGCCTCCTCAATTCATATTTATCACACTTTTATATTTATATGTATTGTACCATGCAGGCGATCCGTTTTCAATGTATTGTCAAAACGACGGAGATTTTAAGCGCGCACAGATGGCGTAAAAGGGACAAAACCGGCCGAGTAGTGACTTTCAGGAAAAAAGATGGTAAAATACGTTTTATGTATCCAAGGGAGGCACCCTATGAACGATTTTGACGCCCTGCTGGTCCGGGTGCTGGATCAGGCCAGGGCCCTGAAGATCCCGGTTTCCGCCCAGATCCGGCCCCACGTGACGGTGAACCGGCGGGCGGTGACCCGCTTCGGCTGCTGCATCCGGTGGGGAGAGGCATTTGAGATCGAACTGAGCCAGCGCCTGCTGGAGGCTGCGGAAGGGGCGTGCCTGCAGACACTGGCCCACGAGGCGCTCCATACCTGCCCCGGCTGCCGGGACCACGGGCAGCGGTGGAAGGCCTACGCCGCGCGGATGAACGCCGCCTACGGCTATGCCATCGCCCGCACGGGGACCTGCCAGGCCCTCGGCGTGCCCGATGTGCGGCCGGAGCGCTACCGGCTGGTTTGCCAGAGCTGCGGCGCGCAGTTTTGCCGCGCCAGAGCCTCTGCGCTGGTGCGCCATCCGGAGCGCTACCGCTGCAAGTGCGGCGGGGCGCTGAAACGGGTATACTGAAGAGAGACGAAGCGACCAAGGAAGGTGTTCGATACGAAAGCCAACAAGAAGGCCCTGTTCAACCGCATTTTTTCCATTGCCGGACTGACGGTGGGGGGCGCGATCCTGGCGGCTCTGGTGGTGCATGTCTTCCGCACCATGGACGTGCGCGCCCTGCTGAGGCAGACCCGGCCCCTGTGGCTGGTGGGGGCGGCGCTGTGCGTTCCGGTCAGCGAGAGCATCGACGCGCTTATTTTTTACGGCATGGGAAAGGGGGCGGGCTGCCCGATGCGCCTGACCGGCTGCTTCGATGCGGCCTATATCGGGGAATTTTACTATAAGCTGGGCCCCGCCGGTATGCCGGTGCAGCTCAAGCTGATGTACGACGCGGGCCTGTCCGCTACCTACACCGCATCCATCTACACCTGGAAGCTGGTGGCCAACACCGTGGTCTACACCGTTTACGCCCTGGCCGCGCTGGCCTATAAGCTGGTCTTTCATGGGGAGAGCATCGGTCCCGCGGTCATCGGGGCGGCCTTCCTGATTGTTCTGTACGTGGCGCTGTGCACGCTGGCGGTCTTCACCGCCATTCGCCCCGCGCCCATTCAGCGGCTCATCCGCCGCATCCTGGAGTGGCTCTCCCGGCATACCAAGGTCATGGCCAAGCCCGGCCGGGTAGAGGCGGGCATGGGCAAGGTGGACGAGTTCTGCCGGCAGCTGGCCGACCTGCGGGGCAACAAGCGCCTGCTGGCCGGACTGTTCGCCGCCATGTTCCTGGAGCTGGGGGCCCTGTTCGCCGTGCCGTATTTCCTCTTTCACGGCCTGGGACTCGGCGGGCACTCCTTTGTGGAGCTGCTGCTGGTACAGTGCCTGGTGATGGTCATCTCCCGGATCGTTTTGCTGCCCGGCAACGCGGGGGGCGCGGAAGGCAGCTTTTATCTGTTTATGAGTCCCATCTTCGGGGAGCATGTGGCGGTGGGAATGGTGCTCTGGCGCTTTGCCGCGTTTCTGGAGGTCATGCTGCTGGGCGGCGTGTGGTCGGTGGTGCGCTTTGCCAAGCGCAGCGCCAGGGGATAAGGAGGCTTCCGTGAGGCGGAAATATACCCGGTTAAAACTGAAAATGCTCCTGTTCGTAGTGGCGGGCACCCTCGTCGCCGGGCTGGCGGGCCTGTTCCTGCTGGAGGTGGTGGTGGACGGCGTGCTTCAGGACCCCTTTGCCCGCTTTTTTGTCTGGGCGGCCCGCACGCTGTTCGGCCAGAGCGAGTATGAGGCCCTGGAGCTCTACCGGCAGGCCATTCGCGGCAACAAGCAGGCGTTTTTGACGGCGGGCATGCTGGTGCTGATGCTGGCGGCGTTCTACCTGGCCATGGGGCGCTTTACCCGCTGGCTGGAGGAGATTCGCCTGGCGCTGCGCCGGGTGGTGGAAGAGCAGGACGCGCCGGTGCGCCTGCCACGGGAACTCTCTCCGCTCCAGGAAGATCTGGACGCGCTCCAGCGTCAGATGAAGCAGCGGGAGGACGCCGCCCGGGAGAGCGAGCAGCGCAAGCAGGATCTGGTGGCCTTTCTGGCCCACGATCTGAAGACTCCGCTCACCTCGGTGGTGGGCTATCTGACGCTGCTGCGGGACGAGCCGGGGCTGGATGCGGCCCAGCGGGCCAAGTTCACCGGGATCGCCCTGGATAAGGCCGAGCGGCTGGAGGAGCTGTTGGGCGAATTTTTCGATATCACCCGCATGGACCTGGACAGCGGCGCGGGGGAACGGCATCCCATCCAGCTCTCCATGCTGCTGGAGCAGCTCTCCGACGAGTTTTACCCCCTGTTTGCGGAAAAGGAGCTGGAGTGTACCGTGGAGATCCAGCACCACCTGGTGGTGCTCGGCGACCCGGACAAACTTGCCCGGGTCTTCGATAACGTGCTGCGCAACGCGGTCAGCTACAGTACGCCCGGCGGCCGGGTGGAGGTCCGGGCCCGGAAGGTGGAACGGCAGGCCGAGATCGTCGTCCGGAACGAGGGACTGGAGATCCCCGAAGGAGAGCTGGCCAATATTTTCCACAAATTTTACCGGCTGGACGCCGCCCGCTCCACCCGGACCGGCGGGGCGGGACTGGGCCTTGCCATTGCGAAGGAGATCGTGGAGCTGCACGGGGGCGCGATCCGGGCGGAGAGCAACGGGCGCTTTACCAGCTTCGTGATCACTTTGCCCCTATTCGAGGAGGATTAAATGGAGCAACTGGAACAGGCCCTGGCGTATCTGGGGCGCGATCCGCTGTTTTATATGGATATGCTGGAGCCCCTGCGCCGGGGGACGGCGGAGCTGCTGTACGCGGAGGAAGATGGGGTGCTGCTCTGCGAGAGCGGCGGGATACACATGATGAGCGCCGCCGGCCCGGCGGCGGCGGAGCGCTGCTTTGCCCTGCTGAGCCGGTGCGCGATGCTGGTGGGCCATGAGCTGTGGTACAAGGCCGAGGCGGTGCGGCGCTTTGGCCTGCACGAGGAGCAGATCTGTTATCAGGCCGCCTGGCTGGCGCCGGAACCCCCCGCCGCCGCGCCCTTCGGCGGGGAGCTGCGGCTGCTGGGGGAGGAAATGGCCCAGTGGGTCTATGATCACTACAGCCACCCCTTCGGCGGGGTAGCCTACATGCAGGGGGCGCTCCGGCGGGGGATGCTGGGGGCCTTTGTGGACGGCGCCTGTGCGGGGTTTGCCGGATTCCATGAGGAGGGGAGCATCGGCATGCTGGAGGTGCTGCCCGCCTACCGCCGCCGCGGCGTGGGGGAGGCCCTGCTCCGCGGCGCGGTGCGCCTGGCCCTGGAGCGGGGGCAGTATGCCTTCGGCCAGGTCTTTACAGACAACCAGGCGTCCCTGGCCCTCCAGCGCAAGGTGGGGGTGAGCGTATCCCGGGAGCGGCTGTTCTGGCTGTTTTGAGCCGTGCGGCGCAGAGGCCCCGCAGCGTTCACCCGCAAGGAGCGTTCCGCGGCCGCCGCCATTCCCGCAGCAAGAGCGGCCCTGCGGGCGGTTGCGCTCCGAGTTCTCCGGAGG
>NZ_JALFGV010000073.1:0-13132 GCF_022777125.1 Lawsonibacter sp. | reverse complement strand
GCCCGTTTCCCGCTGTATTCCTCCACCACAAAGCGGGAGGCCATGACTGCCGACAGAATCGAAAAAATCGCCATACAGACCAAACACGTTATCCCCATCAGGAAGGGATACTGGGAGAACAATTCCGCATCCGGCTCCGTGGGGTCCATATAGGGGATGGCGGCCATTAGGTACTGGAAGCCCAGCATAGTCACTCCACAAATCAGGGTTGCAATATGATAGGGGCGAAGACGATTTCGTTTTAATTCCAATACAATCAGTTTATGCATGGTCAGCACCTCCCTGGATAAGTGAAATAAAATAGTCCTCCATATCGGAAGAATGTTGTTTCCAGATGCCCGTCATTTCCGCTTCTCGCATGATAGTTCCATCCACAATGACACCCACACGATCCGCGATCTGCTCGATCTCCGACAGAAGGTGACTGGACATCAGAATGGTCATTCCTTCCTCCTGCACCAAGCGGCGAAACAAAATACGCATCTCCTTCATTCCCACAGGGTCCAGACCGTTGACCGGTTCATCCAGAATCAATACTTCGGGCCGATGGATGATGGCCCGCGCAATGGCCAAACGCTGCCGCATACCCAGGGAGAAGGTAGACACCGGCTGACTCCCTGTACCGGGCAGCCCCACACGGCAGAGCGTTGGTTCCACATCGGTATCCTCGATTCCCATGTAAGCCAAATGGAGGTGTAGATTATCCGCAGCCGACAGATGCTCATAAAATATCGGCGTTTCAATCAGACTTCCGGTGCGTCGAAGGATTGCCTCGTTATCCCGCACACTGTCCAGTCCCAGCACACTGGCGGTTCCGGCAGAGGGTTTTAACAACCCCAGCAACAGTTTGAGCACAGTTGTTTTTCCTGCTCCGTTGCGCCCCAGGAAACCGTAAATGCTGCCCCGCTCCACGAAAAAGGTACAGTTCCGGATTACTTCTTTTCCCAAAAAGGTTTTTGTCAGGTTGCTTGCAGAGATTACAATTTGGTTCATGTCATGCTCCTTTCATACCTTCAAGCGGTATGTATTCTGGTAAAAAATTTGCCGCAGTGATTGACTGCGGTATTTACACTATAATACCTTCCGAATGAATGTATATATCCAAAATAAAATTGCCGCGAGGCAATTTTATTTCAGGTCGGGGATTTGCTCAAAAAACTCGTCCACCAGTCGCTGAATGGTATCGTCAAATAGAGGCACGCCCATCTTCTCCATCATCGCCCCGATAAAGGAGAATTTCCGCCGCATCTCCTCTTTGGTAGCCGGAAACACAGATGGCAGCAGCCACAGGCTGGTGAGCAGCGGCAGCAGCTCAGCAATCTCCTTGGCATACTCTGTGTGGATGGAACCGTCCCGGTTCCCCTCCTCGATGAGTTCCAGAAAATACGGGGTAAGAATCCGGCGGTTGGCATCGATCATTCCGACCAATACTCTGGGATTGTGATTCATCGGAATGGACTGTGCTGTCATATTGGTACGGGCTGTATCTGCCTGATTCAGCCGGACTACTTCACGCAACTTTTGGAGCCCGTTCAGATCGGTGCGACCTTTCACTGCCTCGAAGGGGTTATTTTCAAAAAACATACGGTCACTCACCGCATCCATGATTTCCTCTTTGGACTTGAAGTGATGGTACACCGCACCTTTCGTAAGGCCGCCCAGCTCGTTCACGATGTCCTGGATTGTGGTGTTCTCGTAGCCCTTCTCCAAAAAGAGGCGTTGAGCTACATCCAAAATCCGCTCCTCGGTGACTTCCGGGTATTTGTTCCGCGCCATCCGCCGCTCTCCTTCCAAAACATTCTCTAAGTATGTATTTATTATACGGATGATGGTGCGCCCTGTCAAGATACATTCTTATAGTATCTAAGACGTGAACGGCCATTTGACGAGGGTGAATGTGTAGTAATAGCGGAAGAAGGTACGGGAAAGAGAGATGACAGCAAGCACAGCAAGCGAGTACCCGCTTGCGATTTTTGGCTTTAGGGAACCCTCCCCCTAAACCCGAAAAATGCTTGTACCCTCGCAGGTTTTGCTCGCTGGGGCTGATCCTTTAGAACATCCCAAACCTTGATACGAAAAGAGGTAAGATACTACAATGGGAGACAGGAAACGGAATATCCAGGTGAAATTCTATGTGACCGCCGAGGAAAAGGAACTGATTGTACAAAAGATGACACAGCTCCAGACAAAGCGGATCGGCGCCTACCTGCGGAAGATGGCAATAGACGGATATATCATCTATGTGGACACCAGTGACATCAAGGAGATGAACAAACTCCTGTCCGCTATTGGCCGGAATATCAACCGGATCGCCAAGCGAGTCAACGCCGGAAGCCCTACCTATCAAGCCGACATGGAGGAAATTCAGGAAAGGCTGAATCAGATATGGCAGCTACAAAGACGCATCTTGTTGAGTCAGCCATAAAAGTAGGCTCTCTTGAAAAGTGTTGAAAATGGTCTTTTTCTTCCTGTAAAATCGCAGCAAAGCTCGCAGGTGGGAAATCACACGGGGCACTCTCTGAAATGCTGTTACAGGCAAATTATTCAGTCTTTTTCCACCCTAATTCCTACATTTTCGGGAAATGATCAAAGTGATACTTGATAAGAGGCAAAACGCAGTTAATTTTCCTCCCACACCTGTTCCTGTCCTATCCCATCCAATCCTTTCTTTCGCTGAAGCGGATAGGATAGGATTTGATTCTTCCGCATTTAATATATCTTTATTTTATTATTTAGTACTTAATTGTGCGGGATTTTCCTGTTCAGGGGTTCCCAAGACTGGAAAAACCAAGACTGGATTTTCCCGTTTAGGTGGCAGCCGTGCGATTCCCATCGAAAGTCGTTGCTAAACACATGGAACAAAGTTTAGGCGCTTTGTCAGTTCGCTGATAAAATCCCGTTTGGTATAATCAAATTAGAACCAGGAAAGGCGGTGTTTCCATGAATATCGTCATCTATGCCCGCTATTCCAGTCACAGCCAGACGGAGCAGTCCATCGAGGGACAGCTCCAGACCTGTTATGAGTTTGCCAAGCACAACGGACATATCGTGATTGGAGAGTACATCGATCGGGCGCAGAGCGGCACCACGGACAGCCGGGCCGAGTTCCAACGGATGATTGCCGATAGTGACAAGCACATCTTTGAAGGTGTTCTTGTCTATCAGTTAGACCGCTTCGCCCGCAACCGTTATGACAGTGCCATCAACAAAGCCAAACTGAAGAAGAATGGTGTCAGGGTCATCTCCGCTAGGGAAAACATCAGCGACGATGCCAGCGGCATTTTGATTGAAGGGGTTTTGGAAAGTATGGCTGAATACTACTCGGCGGAACTTTCCCAAAAAATTCGCCGGGGTATGGACATCAATGCAGAAAAGTGCCTGAGCAATGGGAGCAATCCTGGCCTGGGTTACTATGTGGACGAGGAGCGCCGCTTTCACATTGATCCGGAGGGAGCCGCCATTGTCCGGGAGATTTTCGAGATGTATGCTAGCGGAAAGACCGTGGCCGAAATTACCAAGTACCTCAACGCCAAGCAGGTCAAGACCTCGTTAGGAAAAGAGTTCAACAAGAACAGCCTGCACCGTCTTTTGCGAAACAAGCGGTATATCGGCTATTACATCTACAAGGACACGGAAACGCCGGGCGGTATGCCCCGCATTATCGAGGACGAGTTGTTTGAGCGGGTGCAGCACATTTTAGACCGCAACAAAAAAGCCCCTGCCCGTTCCAGGGGCAGGGAGGAATATCTACTGACCACCAAGCTGTTCTGCGGCTACTGCCGGGAGATGATGACCGGCTATGGAGGCACGGGAAAATCCGGCAAGGCGTACCACTACTACGCCTGCAACAATTTCAAACGCCGCAAATGCAAAAAGAAAGTGGTCAACAAGGAGAAGATCGAAAACCGGATCGTACAGGAGTGCTGCAAGCTACTGACCGACAGCAACATTGAGCGGATCGCCTCCGCCGTGGCGGATGTCTGCAAAGCAGAGCAGGACACTTCCGCTATCAAACGGATCAAATCGGCCATTCAGGAAGCTGATACTGCCATCGAAAATCTTTGGAAGGCTTTGGAACGTGGGCGGGCAGTGGACATGATAACCGAGCGAATCGAGAAACACAAGCAGGAAAAGGACGAATTACAAGGCTTGCTTGCTATGGAGATGGGCAAGCAAGTCGTCCTTACTGTGCCTCAGGTCAGGGCGTTTTTGTATGCGCTCAAGAAAGGCGATCTAAATAATGAAAGCACCCGACGGGGGATCATCAACATTTTTCTCCAGGCGGTCTACCTTTACGATGACCGGATGACTCTGATTTTCAACGGTGGAGAGCAGCCTATTACTCTGGATGATGTCCTGCTGGATGAGATAGAGGACCACCTTGAAAGTGCAGTATCTTATCACGAAAAGTGTTCATCGTTGGTTGCGGACGCTCCACCAAAGTCCGTGAAATCACATGATTTCACGGACTTTTTCTATAGCCTAATTTCCTCTTGACATTCTTTTATACGTGCGTATAATTTAGATTAAACTTATACAAGCGTATAAAGGGGTTGGTGGTATGGCAGCGGAAATCAAACGCCTGGGAGATGCGGAATTGGAGATCATGCAGGCGGTCTGGGGGGCCGGAGAAGCGGTCAATTCTGCCTACATTCAGGCCGCACTGGCCGGAAAGCGCAATTGGTCCTCGGGGGCGCTGGGCACCGCCCTCAACCGTCTGTGTGAAAAGGGCTTTCTGGCCTGTGAAAAGCGGGGCTGGAATAATTTTTATACCCCGCTGGTCCGTCAGTCCGACTACCGCCAGCGGGAGGGGCGCACCCTCCTGGAAAAGCTCTATGGAAATTCCGTGACGGGCCTTGTCGCCTCCCTAGTGGAGGGACAGGCCGTCAGTGAGCAGGACCTTCGGGAGTTGCGCGAAATGCTGGAACACTGGGGGGGAACGCCATGAGCGACCTGTTGTTTCTCAATCTCCTGCGCACCTCCCTGATCGTGGGGGCTCTGACTCTGATCTTGACCCTTCTGTCCCCTTTCTGGGATCGGCGGTTCTCAGCCAGATGGAAAAAGCGTCTCTGGTATTTGCTCTCCCTGGTGCTGCTGGCGGGTATTTTCTTTCCCATTCCGGGGGGGAGGGCCCCCATTGTGGTCGCGCTCCCGGAGCAAACGATCCAGGTGGTCCACAGGCAGAGCGGGATACCCAGGGTACAGGCGGCCACGCCTGAAACGGTTGCCCCCCATGCGCCCGGCCATCCCGGCGGCGGTGAAGCGCCGCTGATGGATGCGCCCACCTCTCCGGCTCCCGCAGCCCAAACCTCCGTCCCGTTGCTTCACGTGCTCAAGGTCGTTTGGCTGCTGGGCGCGGCGGGTATGCTCACACATCAACTCATAAAAGAGCGGCACTTTCAGCACAGGCTGCGCCGCTGGGCGAAGCCTGTGGAATGTGGGCGGCTTGCGGAGACATATCGTGCGACCTGTGGGGAGCGGGGCTGTGTCAGACCGCCCCGCCTCTTTCTGTATGCGGACGCCGGGGGCCCCATGCTGGCGGGACCATTCCATCCCAGGCTGCTCCTTCCGGATGCTGATTTAACGGAAGACGACGCCCTCTGGATTTTCCGCCACGAGCTGACCCACTGGAGCAATCACGACCTGCTGTGGAAGGTTTTGCTGCTGGCGGCCCATATCCTCCACTGGTTCAACCCGGCCGTCTGGCTGCTGCGGCGCATGGCGGGGCAGGACATGGAGCGCGCCTGTGACGAGCAGGTTCTGGCCCATGCCGCTTTGGAAGATCGGCGGTTCTATGGGATTGTTTTGCTGAACGTACTGCAAAAGTGCCGCGGCTCGGCCCTCTCCACCGGCTTTTCCGGAGGGAAACGGGTGCTGGCGGAGCGGTTGGAGGGTATCATGTCCCCCGGGAAGGGCCGGGGCGCTCTCCCCGCCATTCTCTGTATGCTCGCCGCAGTCTGCGCGATTACCCTGGTGGCCTGCACCGTGACATCCCCGGCCCGACAGGAACCATCTGCGTCCCATGCCGGTGAATCTACCGTCGCGGCAACCCTCCCCCTCACGGATCTGTCCTCCTATGCCCCTCCCCCCGGCATGGAGCCCGACCTCGTCCCCACGAATGCCATGGGGGAGGTGCTGTTGGAACAGACCTTACCGGATGGGACGGAGATCGTCCTGTACCGGGAGCCGGGCAGTGCGTACACAAAATACTGGGCGCTCCGGCAGGGCGATTCCCTGCTGCGGTTCTGCATGGAGGAGAGCGCATACGGCGGCGGAAGCTGCGCGGTAGAGGCGTATGCAGACCTGTTTGGGCATAGCGGCTTTCGCATCGAGGTTCCCCGGGGGGCGGGCTATCAGGCCTTCGACTATTTCTACCTGGACGAAGAGGGCGTACCCCGCCTTCTGGCCGACTGCGCCAATTTGGTGGTGGAACACGACCTGAACGGAGATGGGGAGAAGGAGCTGCTCTACTTCTACCACGGCACTGGAGAGGCCGTTTACTATTTTGGACGAAACGGAACTATTTACAAGGCCGACGTGACCGGGTTGCTGCGGGAGCGCTTCCCGGATTGGACGATAGAGGGTATGGACCCGGAGCACTGGGATAACGGCTGTCTCCCGCTGATCTATCGCGTAGGGGCGGCTGAGGACACGGGCGAGTACGGCCCGGAGAAAATACTGCTTTCCGCTCTGCTGTGCTTTACCCCGGATGCAATCGAAGTGCTGATCCCGGAGGCTCAGGCACCCCTGGACAATCAGTCGGAGTGGGCCGGGCGCTATTATACCCTTTTGGACGGCGTACCCGTCGCCCGCTATGCCGGGGAGACAGGCTGGACGCCGCTGGGGCCTGCCGTGGCTCCGCCCCGCGAGTGGGAGTACGAGGACTTAGCGGGGCGGGATACGGCCACTACCCTATTCGGGGAACCCGGTATTTCCATGCAGATGGTGGACGCGCAAAACGGATGGCTGGCGGCGACTTACGGCCACGGCGTGGGCGGCGCGGACACCTACGTTTACCGCACCCACGACGGGGGCGGAACTTGGACGGAGACAGGACAACTCCTACAGGCGGCATGGTGGCCCAGCAAAACCGCGTTCTTTGATAACGAGCACGCCATCATCTCCATCGGACGTTTCAACGGTTCTCCCGTCCTGATCACCCATGACGGCGGCGAAACCTGGAACCGGGCCGACCTCCCGTTTTACGGCGACACCTGGGAAGTGTGGGATATCCGGCGTCTGGGAACCCAGATTGTTATGACGGCCACCGTGTTCGGCGATGCATACACTGGTGATGAGACCTTGATCTCCTACGACTGGGGCAAAACCTGGCTGCTGGATCGGGGGGAGTACCAGGTGGGGCTGCGGCAAAACCGCGATGGCATGGAGGCCTATGTGCGGCAGGGCGGCGCGGAAACCGCCGTGGAGCCGATACCGGATTGGGACGCCGCTTTTCCCCGCCCTGTAGAGCTGCGCTCCTTTGAGAATATCATGGGCTGGAACGGCTTCCTGCTTTCCAACCACACCATGACGGGTACAACGACACACACCTATTATATCGTGGAGGACCATGATATCGTACAAATCGCCGACAGCTTCGGCTTTCAGCGGGACGACCACTTTGTGGATTTGGATGGGGACGGCGTGCGGGAGCTGATCTGCAACGTGGCCTACAACATCGGCGGCACAGGGGATGTAATGATTTACCGCAGGAGCGGGGATGCCGTGGAGGTGGCCGGTGTGAATCATTTGATTGATCCGCCGCAGAGCCCGATGATGCGCATGCCCAGTAAGCGCTATGACGAGAGCACTGGAGCAATTGTTGCGGACTATCATTACTATGACACGCCGGAAAAAGACTATACCAGGGCGTTCTCTTTGCAGTACGATGCGCTTGCGTTTTCTCCCTATGAATAGAGCGCAAATCCGATACCCGATATTTTCTGTGCTCTCGCTCAGCACCCGACCGCTGGTCAGGTCCCTTTCAAATCCGCCATGATAGATGCAGACGGTTAGATCCACCTGTCCACGCATCTCGCTCAGTGCTGCCGCCCTTTGTTATCCTAAAAAGCAACTATCAACCAGCCACGGCCCTTTGGGGAGGAAAGGGGGAATTTTCTATGACTTGCACAGAAGTCCGCTTGGCTGACTGTATTTTTCATCAGTCTCACTTTCCCGTTGATTATGGTGGACGCTTATCTCGGTCTTGGGCCGGGCAGCCTGCTGATCCGGGGTTCTATGGGGGCCGTTGCATTCCTGCTGATTTACGCTGCTGTCCTGTATTTCCTCAACAACCATATTGAGATAAGTTCCTGATTTGCCGTTCCGTATACGATCAGCATACGCCAACGGGGCATTGTAAATCAGATAATCCCGCTTTGACCGCTGATACATATTGTCATAAACCTCGTTCTCCATGGCGATAGTATCAATCGCAATCATGCTGTCATCAAGAAATTTCAGTTCCACACAGGCGGTGTCCATATCGAGCACACAAGACATCAGGTATTTCACCATATTTACCTTCAAAATCGAAAAATATAGTCAAAACCTCCGGCTAAGTCGGAGGTTTTGACTTCCTAACCCCGTCTGTCAGATGCCATAATCGTAATTTTTCGGATTACTTCCTTATGCGCACCCGTGTAATGGTGTGGTCGTTTTTATGGCTCCCCGGCGGATTTGCATGCACAGGCGAAGCAAATCCGCCGGCCGGTTCTCCCGGACAATCGGTCATGCTATAAGAATTTCTTCATTTGCTCGATATTGGCTTCCTCGGTACGAAGCAGCTTGGATGCCAGGTCCCGTACCCGCTCGTCCTTTCCGGGATAATCGTTCAGGTTGCGAAGGCTTTGGGTCATCCCCATCGTGTTGCCCTGGATCATCATTTCCGCAATTTTTGACGCGGATGGGTCTGCCATTAGCTTCATCGCCGACATCGCGGCGGAAGACGCCTTTGCCACGGGGTTGGTTTCCTTTGGCTTTTCGTCCCGTTCCAAGAGCATTTTTCCGGACGCGCCGGCCAGCTTTTCATATTCCACCAGCTGCTGCTCCAGGGCCTGACGAAGCCTGTCGTCCTTGGCATAGTTCAGCACGGACTGGATCCCCTCGCGGCCCATATTGGTAGACTGGTGGATGGACTGAAGCAGTTCAGATTCTGTCAGCATGGGATATCACCTCAAAAGCAGTATCCCACCGGCCGGTCCTGATTATACGCCGCCGCGCCGCTCCACTTCTTCCCGGTATTCCCTTCTTCCCGTTTCCGTCAGCATGGGCCAGATCAGGCTCCAAAAGCAGGGCAGCCGCTCCCCATCCGGCTCCCCCATCGCCGTGCCAAAGAGGCTGACGGTCACCAAAGCCTGAATCAGATGCCGGGTTTGTCCCGGAACGGTATCTTCCATCATCCTTCCATGGGACTTGAAGCCCCGAAACGTCTCGCCGTAAAATTCATATTGATCGCGGATGATGCCCCGCTGCATCTCGTATACCTTCGGCGAGATCTGCGCCAGCTGCGTATAGTGACGGAAATAGTAGGCATTTCCCTTCTGAAAGGCCAGCTTTCGCCGGAAGTGTCCGTCCAGCTCCGCCAGACTGGCGGCCGGGGCCTTCTTTTGATAGCCCTCCAGCTGCCGGAGCGCCACAGCCTCCAGCAGATCCTCTTTCCGTTTGAAATAGTAGGTCAGATTTCCCACGCTGATCCCCAGCGCTCCGGCGATATCCCGCATGGACACTCCGTTGTAGCCCTGCTCGTTAAAGAGTTTCCGGGCCGTCTCCAGGATATCCGTTTTTACGTCTTTTTTCATGCGCTTCCTCATTTCTGATCCGTTCCGGTATTGACAGTTTAGCACTATCGTACTAAACTGTCAATCAGACGACCATCGGTCCGAAAGCGAGGAGAAATGCATGCAGCCGGAACCCCTCCAAACGTCCGCCAATCCCCTTGGCACCGCTCCCATCGGAAAGCTCCTGCCCAAATTCGCCATCCCCTCGGTCATCGCCTTTCTGGTCTCCTCCCTGTATAACATTGTAGATCAGATCTTTATCGGGCAGGGGGTCGGCCTTCTGGGCAATGCCGCCACCAATGTGGCCTTTCCCTTCAACAACATCTCCACTGCGATCGCCCTGCTCATGAGCATTGGTACCGCGGCCAATTTCAATCTGAATCTCGGCGCCGGTCATAAGGACCGCGCCCGCGAGGTGGCGGGCACGGGCCTGGTGGTTCTGGCTTTCCTGGGCGTCTGTCTGGGCGCGGTCGCCTTCCTGTTCCGCCGTCCCCTGCTGCTGGCCTTCGGCGCTACGCCGGATGTGCTTCCCTACGCCCTCACCTATACCCGCATCACCGCCTTCGGCCTGCCGCTGCTCACCTTTACCACCGGATGCAGCAATTTGATCCGCGCCGACGGCAGCCCCACCTATTCCATGCTCTGTACCCTGTCCGGCGCGGTCCTCAACACCATGTTGGACCCTTTGTTCATCTTCGGCTTTGACCTGGGGATCGGCGGCGGCGCGCTGGCCACGGTGCTGGGTCAGGCACTTTCCATGGGGATGGCGCTGGTCTACCTGCTGCGTACCCGTCTGCGTACCGTGGTGCTCACCCGCGGCGACCTGCGGCCCAGGCTCCATTGGCTGGGGGCGATCTTTTCCCTTGGCATGGCCTCCTTTTTCAACCAGTTGGCCATGGTGGCCGTGCAGATCGTAATGAACAATACGCTGACCTACTACGGCGCTCTGTCGCAGTATGGCCAGGACATCCCCCTGGCCTGCGTGGGCGTGGTCACCAAGGTGAATATGCTCATCATGGGCTTTACCATCGGCATCTCCCAGGGCTGCCAGCCCATCTTCAGCTTTAATTACGGCGCACGCAATTATCCCCGGGTCAAAGAGGCCTATCGCAAGGCCGTGACTGCGGCCACCCTTATCTGCAGCATCGCTTTTGTGTGCTTTCAGCTCTTTCCACGGCAGATCATCGGTATTTTCGGCACCGGGTCAAACGCGTATTTTCACTTTGCGGAACGCTATTTCCGTATTTTTCTCTTTATGACCTTCGCCAATGCGTTCCAGCCCATCAGCACCAATTTTTTTACTTCCATCGGCAAGGCCAAGCGCGGTATCTTGATCTCTCTTACCCGCCAGGTCCTCTTTCTCATCCCTCTGGTCCTGATCTTCCCCCTCTTTATGGGGATCGATGGCGTCATGTACGCCGGCCCCATCTCCGACGCCGCCGCAGTGGCGGTGGCCATCACCATGGTGCTGCGTGAAATGCGGCGGATGCCGGAGCAGGGGGCGCCCATACCGGGTACAGGCGGCGTTGACGGATCCTAAGCGCGGCGCTATAATCAAGGAGCAGCCGGACGCCGGCTGCTCTATTTTACCGTTTCAGGAGGCGACTCATGCCTGTTATTACCGTACATGGGCCGGACGGGACCCATACGATCGAAGGCCGGTCCGGCGAAACGCTGCTCAGCGCCCTTCAGCGGGCCGGCCTGCGGGAACCGGAGGCCCCCTGCGGCGGCAACGGGACCTGCGGGAAGTGTCTGGCCGCCGTCTCCGGCGCGGTGACGCCGGCCGATGCGCAGGAGCGCGCGCTGCTCCCGGCCGGCGGCGAGCGCCGTCTGGCCTGCCGTACCCGGCTGACCGGCGATTGTTCCGTGACCCTGGACGCGCTCCGGCAGGCCTGCGTCGTCTGCGAGGGCGCTTCCCGCCCCGTCTCCCTGCAGCCCTGGGTCGCCGTTCCGGAGTGCGGCGGGCTGGGCGCGGCGGTCGATATCGGAACCACCACGGTGGTGGTCACGCTCTACGATCTGACCACCGGTGCGCTGCTGGGAACAGAGGGCGGCATGAACCGCCAGCGGGTCTTCGGCGCCGACGTGATTTCCCGCATCCAGTATGCCAATACCGCTCCAGACGGTCTGGCCCGGATGACCAGCGCCATTCGGGAGCAGGTCTCCCAAGCGGTGTGCGCCCTGTGCGGCCGCGCCGGACGCAGCACTGGGGAGGTACTGGCCGTAACGGCGGTGGGCAACACCATCATGGAGCATCTGTTCGCCGGGCGCTCCCCCGCCTCCATCGCCGCAGCCCCCTTTACGCCGCAGGACCGGTTTGGCGCAGTGTGCTCCCCGGGGGATGGTTTCTTCCCGGCGTTTCCCCAGGCACAGGTCTATCTCGCTCCCGCGGTCGCGGGCTATGTGGGCGGCGACATTACGGCCGGATTGTACGCATCAGGGGCCTGGCTGGCCGAGCGAGCGGTACTGTTTCTGGATATCGGCACCAACGGGGAGATGGCGCTGGGCACAAAGGACGGCTTCACGACCTGCGCCACTGCCGCGGGCCCCGCCTTTGAGGGCGCGGAGATCTCCCGGGGCATGTCCGGGGTGACGGGAGCCGTGGACCGGGTCTGGCTGGACGGCGGCGCGCCCCGCTTTTCCGTCATTGGCGGCGGCGCGCCCGCGGGGATCTGCGGCTCCGGCCTGGTGGACGCCCTGGCGGTACTGCTGCGGATGGGCGCGGTGGACGGGACCGGCCGGCTGCTGCCCCCGGACGAAGCGCCCGCGGGCCTGGAAGAATGGCTGGAGGAGGATGCACGCGGCGTTACCTTCTGGCTGGACCGGACGCACGATATCGGCGTTACAGAAGCGGATGTGCGCAAGCTCCAGCTGGCCAAGGCCGCCATCGCCGCCGGTATTCGTACTCTGCTGGAGCATACGCAGCAAACCATGCAGGCGGTTTCCGTGCTCTATCTGGCCGGAGGCTTCGGCAGCCGGATCGACAAGGAAAACGCCGGCGCCATCGGCCTTCTGCCTCCGGAGCTGGTGGCACGGACCCGCTGCGTGGGCAACAGCGCCAGCGCAGGCGCGGCGGCCGCGCTTCTGTCCCGGCAGGCCCGGGACGAGCTGACGGCCATCCGGGACAAATGCCGCTACCTGGAACTCTCCACCGAAGCGGCCTTTACCAGGCATTATGTGGACTGCATGCTGTTTGAACCATAAGACTCAGGGCGGGGGAGCAAAGCTCCCCCGCCCTGAGCTTGTCGAAAAAGGCCTCTGGCCTTTTTCGACAGAGGGATGCATGACGGACAGGGCTCGATTCTGGCAGAAAAGTCGCCCTGTCCGTCATGAGAGGTGTCATTTCCGACGCG